>JAUXIR010000069.1 GCA_030620915.1 Geopsychrobacter sp.
AACGGGTCGGTATCGAGCAGCACGATCTTTTTGAGCAGTGGCAGGCCGTCGATAATCTCGAGCAGGATGTCGAGTTGCTGGCGACCGACAAAGATCAGCTTTGCCTCCGAATCCGCCAGGATATGTCTCAGTTCGGCAGCCTTCAGGTCTTTGTCGACCGGGATGACAACGCCGCTGTTGCGTAGGATTCCCAGGTAGCAGGCAACCCAGTTTGTCGACGATTGCGCGAGAATGGCGACATGGTGCTTGTCAGTGATGCCAAGTTCGCGCAGGCTGGACGCCAGTATTCCCGCTTTTCCCCACAGGGACTGATAGCTGGTGTCGACCCAGTTCTTACCCTGTTTTTGTTGAAGGGCAGATTTTTCTGCGTGGCGTTGGCAACTACTGCCGATATATTGATCAATTGTCGGCACTGATTATCTCCCTGTTTTACTGGATTGGTAGCCTGATACTTTCAGAACAGTATTTGAATTTAACTTCTCTGTCACTGAAGGGCAAGCAGATATGCTCCGATTTAGCGAGTGCTGATTTTCGGTTCCGGTCTAAATGCGAATATTTGTGATAAAAATGCAATATCACAAGGAAATACCTTGACAGCTCCAGACGTGGTTTGGTACAAAACGCCCGTTGATTGCAGGCGCGTAGCTCAGTGGGAGAGCACTACACTGACACTGTAGGGGTCGGCGGTTCAATCCCGCCCGCGCCTACCAATCGACTGGGATAGTTTGGAAAAAATCAGTAAGGATTCAGCTAACCACGTGAGGCATCATTTCGATGCCTCTTTTTGTTTAGGGAGTTCGTACTATGGCGATAGTTAAGATTGAGCTGCCCGACGGATCGGTCAGAGAGGTCGAGGCTGGCTCAACTCCGTATGATGTTGCCCTCGGTATCGGCGAAGGCCTGGCGCGGCAATCGATCGCTGCACGTTTTGATGACCGGTTGGTCGACATGTCGACCGCGCTTACCTCTTCGGGCAAGCTCGCGTTAATCACCCAGAATGCGCCCGAGGCGTTAGAGATTTTACGTCACTCCTGTGCTCACCTGATGGCCCAGGCGGTCAAGAGTCTCTATGGTGATGAGGTTCAGGTCACGATCGGCCCCTCAATCGATACCGGTTTCTATTACGATTTCTTCAGTGATAAGAAAAACTTCGCTCCAGAGGATTTTGAAGCCATTGAGAAGAGGATGGCTGAACTCGCCAAGGCGAACCTGCCGATTACTCGCGAAGAGATGTCGAGTGCCGACGCCATCAAGCTCTTTAAGTCGATGGGTGAGGACTATAAGGTCGAACTGATCGAAGACTTGGGTGAGACCAGGGTCAGCCTTTATCGCCAGGGCGATTTTGTCGATCTCTGTCGTGGACCCCATGTCCCGCGGACCGGCATGCTCAAGGTTTATAAATTGATCAGTGTCGCCGGGGCCTATTGGCGCGGTAACGAAAAGAACGCCATGCTGCAACGCATCTATGCGACGGCATTTGCAGACAAGAAGCAACTCAAGGCCCACCTTGCCCGTCTCGAAGAGGCCAAGAAGCGCGATCATCGCAAGCTTGGCCGTGAGCTTGACCTCTTCTCGTTTAGCGAAGAGGCTGGTGCCGGTCTGGTGATCTGGCATCCTAAGGGGGCATTGCTCCGATCCCTGATCGAAGATTTTGAGCGTAAAGAGCACCTGAAGCGGGGGTACGACCTCGTTGTGGGTCCACAAATTCTTAAGACGGAGCTGTGGAAAACCTCGGGTCATTACGAAAATTACCGTGAAAACATGTATTTCACCGAGGTCGATGAGCAGAGCTACGGTATCAAACCGATGAACTGCCTGGCCCATATGCTGGTCTATAAGTCCAAGCTGCGCTCCTATCGTGACCTGCCTCAGCGCTATTTTGAGCTTGGGGTGGTTCACCGTCATGAGAAATCGGGTGTGCTGCATGGTCTGATGCGCGTTCGCGGCTTTACTCAGGATGATGCTCATATCATCTGCCGTCCCGATCAGATTGATGCTGAAGTCAAAGGCGTCATGAAGTTTGTGCAGGATGTTGCCGAAATCTTCGGTTTCAGGTATCGTATGGAGCTTTCGACCCGTCCTGAGAAAGCGATTGGCAGCGATGCCGATTGGGAGCGTGCAACCAGCGCATTGAGATCTGCGTTGGACGATAGCGGTCAGCCCTATGAGGTCAATGAGGGTGATGGCGCGTTCTATGGTCCGAAGATCGATGTCAAGCTGAAGGACGCGCTTGACAGGGAATGGCAGTGTGCTACTATTCAGTGCGATTTTACCCTGCCTGAGAGATTTGATCTTACCTATGTCGGGGCAGATGGGGAGAAGCATCGTCCGGTCATGTTGCACCGGGTGATCGTTGGTTCAATCGAGCGCTTTATCGGTATTCTGATCGAGCACTATGCCGGCAACTTCCCGCTCTGGATTTCACCGGTACAGGCTGTCGTGGTCAACGTGACCGACAAGCAGGCTGAGTACGTGCAGAAGGTTGAGGCTCAGTTGCGTGAAGCAGGGATTCGGGTTCAGGTCGATTTGCGCAACGAAAAACTCGGTTTTAAGATCCGTGAAGCTCAAATGAATAAAATTCCCTATATGCTGGTGGTCGGCGACCGCGAGATGGAAGAGGGGAAGGTTGCTCCACGCTTCCGTGATGGAACATCACTCGACCCGATGATGGTTGATGAGTTTATCCGGTTCGCTGCGGAAGAAGTAGGACGTTTCCACTGATATAAAATTTATAAGTGGAGGCCCGCATCTTTAGGGTCTCTTCTTGTGTCGAATGGAGGTACGCGGATCGCTGGCGTACTGTTGCGCAGGTGATGGAGAGAAGGAGTCAGGCCCATAGCTAAGCAGGAGACAAACATCAACGATGCAATCCGCGCTGCACAGGTTCGGGTTATCGATGACGAGGGGAATCAGCTCGGTATTCTGAGTACTCGGGACGCCCTGTATAGGGCGAGCGAAATCGGACTTGATCTGGTTGAGGTCTCGCCAGGTGCTGATCCACCGGTTTGCCGTATCATGGATTATGGCAAGTATAAGTACCAGATGGCCAAACGTGCTTCTGAAGCGAAAGCGAAGCAGGTGCGTGTTGAACTCAAAGAAATCAAGATGCGGCCCAAAACCGATGATCATGATTTCCAGTTCAAGATCAAGCATGCCCGGCGTTTTCTCGAAGAAGGGAACAAGGTCAAGTTGACCATCATGTTCCGTGGTCGTGAGAATGCTCATCCCGATCAAGGGCTTAAACAGCTTGAAAAAGCTGTTGAGGCGCTCAAGGATCTGGGCCAAATGGAATCTAGACCAAGCAAGATGGGCCGCTTCATGACGATGGTTGTTGGTCCGATTAAAAAATAGTACCGCTTATCTTGAACGGTACGACGACTGTACAGGAGTAAGACAATGCCCAAGATCAAGACAAACCGAGGTGCAGCCAAGCGCTTTCGCAAGACCGGAACTGGTCGTATCCGTCGCAACAAGGCGTATACCAGCCACATTCTGACCAAGAAATCGACCAAGCGTAAGCGTGAGTTGCGTCAGGGCACCCTGATTCACAAGGCTGATGAACGTAACATCGCACGGTTGATCCCCTACTTGTAGGGAACAGGCAATTGCTGTGAACTGTGGGGACTATCTCCCCCTGCAGATCCGGTCGCGGTCACTACCGCAGATCAAACTTACAACGTAATATCTATTAGAAGGAAAAAGAGAGATGCCAAGAGTAAAAAGAGGTTTTAAGGCCCGTCGCCGTCGTAATCGCGTACTGAAGCTTGCAAAAGGTTACAGGGGCGCCCGGAGCAAACTGTTCCGCTCGGCTACCGAAGCCGTTGACCGGGCCCTGAATTACGCATTCCGTGATCGCCGCGTTAAAAAACGGGATTTCCGCGCACTGTGGATCACCCGTATCAATGCAGCTGCACGTGAGAACGGACTCTCCTACAGTCGTCTGATCCATGGCCTGAAATTGGCCGAAGTCGGTCTTGATCGTAAGATTATGGCCGAATTGGCAGTTACTGATCCTGCCGCCTTCGCAACCGTCGCTGAGACGGCGAAGGCAAAACTGCAGTAGATCCTGTCGTTGCCGAATCAGGGAGGCCGGGCTCAGCCCTGCCTCCCTTTTTTCATTTAATCTCCCGGTGTTCCCAACTGTCCGGGATTGCGGACGGCTGTCGATGTCCGTGTTACTGCCTCAATAAGACCCCTGTCTGTGGATTATACATATGAAGGATCGTTTGCAAGAATTAGAGAACGATGCACTCGCAGCGATTGGCGATGCAGAATCTACCGCATCCCTACAAGATATCCGTGTCGCTTTCCTTGGCAAGAAGGGCGCAGTGACCGATATCATGAAGGGGATGCGTGATCTGGCACCAGATGAGCGCCCTGCTGTCGGTGCCCTGGTCAACAGCCTTAAGGAATCACTCGAGAAAGCCTTCTCGAGTCGTAACTCTGCGTTGCAGCAGGCCGCTGTCGATGAGCGGATCTCGTCGGAGAAGATTGACGTCAGCCTTCCCGGTCGTCAATCATTCAGCGGTTCGAAGCATCCGGTGACCCTGGTAACCGAAGAACTCGTTGAGATTTTCGGCAAGCTCGGTTTTTGCGTAGCAGAAGGCCCGGAGATTGAAAAGGATTTCTATAACTTCGAAGCGTTGAATATTCCCAAGGATCATCCCGCGCGCGATATGCAGGATACCTTCTATGTCAGTGACGACCTGGTGATGCGCACCCATACATCGCCGGTGCAGATCCGTTCGATGCTAAAACAGGAACCGCCACTGCGAGTGATCGCGCCCGGGACCGTTTATCGCCGCGATTCAGACATAACCCACAGCCCGATGTTCCATCAGATCGAAGGGTTTCTGGTTGATAAAAATGTTTCCTTTGGTGATCTGAAGGGGATTCTGACCCATTTTCTGACGAGCTATTTCGGTGACAAGCTGGGTGTGCGTTTCCGCCCATCCTTCTTCCCGTTTACCGAACCCAGTGCCGAAGTCGATATCGCATGTGTCATCTGTAGCGCTAAGGGCTGTCGGGTCTGCAAGGGGACCGGTTGGCTGGAAATTCTGGGTTGCGGCATGATCGATCCCGAGGTGTTTAAATCGGTCAACTACGATGCCGAGCAATTTAGCGGGTTCGCCTTTGGTATGGGGATCGAACGGATCGCCATGCTCAAGTACGGTGTCAGTGATTTACGCCTCTTCTTTGAAAATGATCTGCGCTTTCTGCGACAGTTTTAAGTCTGGACAAAGGTTGCTCCAATGATTGTTACCTATAATTGGTTGAAAGAATTTGTCGATTTTGACTATAGCCCTCAGGAACTTGCTGATCGCTTGACAATGGTTGGACTCGAGGTTGAAGGGATGACCTTCGTCGGTGAGGGGTTCGATACTGTCATTGTGGCGCGGCTTGAAAAGGTCGAACCGCATCCTGATGCTGATCGCCTGACCGTTTGTCAGGTCGACAACGGCAATGGGATTGTTCAGGTCGTTTGTGGTGCGACGAACCACAAAACCGGTGATTACATCGCTTTGGCCCAGCCTGGTTCCGTGCTGCCCGGTGATTTCAAGATCAAGAAATCTAAGATACGTGGTCAGGAATCGGCCGGGATGCTCTGCTCCGAAAAGGAACTCGGCCTGTCGAGCGAGGCGGACGGGATCATGATTCTCGATGCGGCACTTGCTATCGGCACACCGGTTTTCGAAGCCTTGAAGCTCAAGGATGCCGTACTGGAGATCGGTCTGACGCCCAATCGTCCCGACTGTTTGAGTGTCGTTGGTATTGCCCGTGAGGTGGCTGCCATGTGCGGCAAGCCGCTAACCTTGCCATCGTCTGAAATTGCCACCGGCGGCGCAGCTATCACCGATTCGGCCAGTGTTGAGATTGTCGATCCGCAGGGCTGTCCTCGATATGCCGCGCGGATGATTAACCAGGTCAAGATCGGGCCTTCGCCGGACTGGATGGTGCAGCGTCTCGAAAGTATCGGGATGCGTTCGATCAACAACGTGGTCGATGTCACCAACTACGTGATGATGGAACTCGGTCATCCCATGCATGCGTTCGATTTTCGCCATCTGAGGAAGGGGAAGATTGTCGTCAGGCCTGCGAGCGAGAAGGAAACTTTCACCTCTCTGGATGAAGCCAGGCATGAATTGACTGCTGAAGATCTGATGATCTGCGATGGCGAGGGTCCCGTTGCCATGGCGGGGGTCATGGGTGGCTTGAATTCAGAGGTTCAGGATGATACCTCGACTATTCTGCTTGAGGCGGCCTATTTTAACCCGGTCAGCATTCGTCGTACCAGCAAACGTCATGGTCTGCATACCGAGTCGTCCCATCGCTTTGAGCGGGGCGCTGATATCGACATGATTCCGGTCGCACTCGATCGTGCCGCATCACTGATCGCTGAGCTAGCCGGAGGCGAGATCGCCGCTGGGCTGATTGATGAGTATCCAACCCTTCTGCCTAAGGCGGAAATTACCCTTAGCGCGGCCAGTACCGAGAAACTTCTCGGAGTGCATATCGATCTCCAGCAGATCAGCAGTCTGCTTTCGGGGATCGGTCTGGATGTTGCGCCGGGCAAGGTTGATCCTGCCGGGACCATTGAGGTTGTTGTCCCAAGTTTTCGTCCCGACCTCGAACGTGAAATTGATCTGATCGAAGAGATTGCTCGGCTCTATGGTTATGACAATGTCCCGGTCACCATGCCACGCGCCTGTCTTGAAAGTCAGGAAGAGAAGCCTGAACTCAGACTGGAGAAAGAGGTGCGTGATCTGCTGGTAGGGAGTGGTTTTTCCGAAATCATCAACTACTCATTTATTGCCCCTGATGCCGCCGGCAGACTTCAATTGGATGCGGACGATCGACGCCTGGAATCTGTGCGTATCCTGAATCCGCTGAATGAGGATCAGGCCGTCATGCGGACCACGCTGGTTCCGAGTATGCTCGATACCCTGGCGCGAAACCTGGCGCATCGGTCGACCGATCTGCATCTCTTTGAGCTGCGGCCGGTCTTCTTTGCAACGGGCGATGAAATTGGCTGTCGACAAGAGTTGCAGCTTGTCGCAGCGATTAGCGGCCAAAAGTTGCCCGTGGGTTGGGATCAGGCCAGGGGGCCGGTTGATTTCTATGACATCAAGGGGGCTCTGGAGAAAATCCTGACTCTGCTCGGTGTCAAGGACCCTCGTTTTTACAGTGAGAATTCCGAACCGTAC
>JAUXIR010000104.1 GCA_030620915.1 Geopsychrobacter sp.
GTCAGGCAGCTGCGGCTTGAGCTGAAATTGCTCGCCGACGTTGGCCTGATCGGTCTGCCGAACGCCGGAAAATCAACCCTGATCTCGGTCATTTCGGCTGCAAAGCCGAAGATCTCAGACTACCCCTTTACCACCCTGGTTCCGAATCTGGGTGTGGTTGATCTCGGTGATCGAACCATGGTTGTTGCCGACATCCCGGGCTTGATCGAGGGAGCCAGTGAAGGGCATGGCCTCGGCACCCGATTTTTACGGCATGTTGAGCGCACCGACCTTTTCCTGCATCTGATCGATCTCAGTCCGTTGCAAACCGGCGATCCGGTGAAGAATTTTGCCCTGATCAACACCGAACTCGAACGCTATGATCCCAAGCTGGCCGGCAAGCCGCAACTGGTGGTCTTCAACAAGATCGACATCCCGGAGGTCAAAGAGCAGGCCGAAGAGCTCAGGGCCGATTTTATTGCCCAGGGCCATGAGGTCTTCCTGATCTCGGCGGTCACGCGAGAAGGGGTCAAGGAACTGGTGCAGGCCGCCGCCACTCGACTTGAACGCTCTCGACAGCAAGAATCCGACTCTGTGGGCGACTTCTAGATCGCCTTGAAGTTGGCAACATTTACCCGCAGGGGCTAGATTTTTAGCCCGATAGCGGATCAATATGAAATATTAAATGTGAAAGCTTCCCTGGCTATGAATACTGTGCGCAAAGATATTTTACGGCAACTCAAACGGGTCGTGATTAAGGTCGGTAGTGGCGTGATCTCGACGGCTGAGGGGCTTGATGCTGTGATGGTCGCTCAGTTGGCCGATGATATTTGCGACCTCTGTGAGCGCGGGATCGAGGTGGTTCTGGTCTCCTCGGGTGCCGTGGCCGCCGGTCGTAATTCGCTCGGCATTGAGGGCCGGCCAAAAACCATTCCGCAGAAGCAGGCGGCTGCCGCCATCGGCCAACCGCGAATTATGCGGGCCTACAAAGGGGTTTTTGAACGGCGCAAGCGGGTTGCCGCTCAGGTCCTGTTGACGCGTGATGATCTGTCTAATCGGCGACGCTACCTGAACGCACACAATACCCTCGAGACCCTTTTGGAGTACGGGGTAACCCCGATCGTCAACGAAAACGATACGGTGGTGGTCGAAGAGATCCGCTTCGGGGATAACGATAATCTCTCGGCACAGGTCGCCAGTCTGATGGAGGCGGATCTGCTGTTGATCCTCTCCGATGTCGATGGCTTTTATGATGGCGACCCCAGTTGTGATAAGGACGCGAAGTTTCTGCCGCTCATCGAAAGGGTTACACCGGAGGTGATGGCGATGGCGGGTTCATCACGCGGAACCCTGGGGACCGGTGGTATGCAGACCAAGCTGCAGGCCGCACAGAAAGCCGGTCTGGCCGGAATCCCAACCCTGATCGTCAATGGTCGTGCACCGGGTATTCTGCGCCGGGTCGTCGAAGGGCAGGAGGTCGGCAGCCTCTTCTTGGCCTCGACTTCAAAGCTGAAGGCGCGCAAGCGCTGGATTGCGCTGTCGCTGCAGCCTGGAGGTAAGATTCTGCTCGATGAGGGCGCGGTCAGGGCGGTTGTCGATTCTGGCAAGAGTCTGTTGCCGACCGGGATTGTTGCGGTTGAGGGTGAATTTGAACGCGGTGATGCCGTGCACATCTGCGATCGCAACGGCGCACCCTTTGCGATCGGTGTCGCCAACTATAACGACGTCGAGCTGGGGCAGATCAAGGGGCATCGCTGCGCCGAGATCGAACAGATTCTAGGTTATCAATATCGGGACGAGGCGGTCTATCGCAACGATCTGGTGCTGATTTGTGACACTGTAGAGGAGATTGACGCATGAGTATCGCAAGCGAAATGCTGGAACTTGCCAGCCGGGCCCGTGTTGCTTCACGGGTTATCGCGACCCTCTCTTCGGGGGTCAAGAATGAACTGCTGTTGAAGATGGCCTCACAGCTCGAGGCGAATGGCAAGACCCTGCAACAGGCCAATGCTCTCGATCTGCAGGCCGGTCGCGACAAGGGGATGGCGGCCGCAATGCTGGATCGTCTTGAACTTTCCGATAAGGTGATCACATCGATGGCCGATGGCTTGCGCGAGGTTGCCGCCTTGCCTGATCCGGTCGGTGAGGTAACCGGCATGTGGGTGCGGCCCAACGGCATCCGGGTCGGGCGCCAACGGATCCCGCTCGGTGTCATCGGCATCATCTACGAGTCGCGCCCCAATGTCACTGCCGATGCGGCAGGGCTCTGTCTCAAGAGTGGCAATGCGGTTATTCTGCGTGGCGGGTCCGAGGCGATTCATTCCAACCGTGCGATTGGCGAGGTGTTGCAGCGGACGATCGCCGCGATCGGCCTACCCACAGAGATACTGCAAGTGGTTACCACCAGCGACCGCAGTGCCGTAACGGAATTACTCAAGCTTGAAGAGCAGATCGATCTGATTATTCCACGCGGCGGTGAGGGGCTGATCCGCTTCGTCAGTGAGCATTCGCGGATACCGGTTATCAAGCATTACAAGGGGGTCTGTCATACCTACGTTGACGCCGATGCCGATTTAGACATGGCCGAGAAAATCTGCCTGAACGAAAAGGTTCAGCGCCCTGGTGTGTGCAACGCCCTCGAGACCCTGCTGGTACATCGAGATGCCGCGCCGCTGTTCCTGCCGCAGATCGCCGCTGCCATGGGCCGGGCCGGGGTTGAGCTGCGGGGTTGTGAGGCCTCACGCCGGCTGGTGCCGGAGATGATCCCCGCCACCGAAGAGGACTGGTCGGCCGAATATCTGGATCTGATTCTGGCGGTTAGGGTGGTCGACGGCTTCGATGAGGCCCGTGATCATATCGATCGCTACTGCTCGCTGCATACCGAGACCATCGTTACGCGTGACTATGCGATGTCGCAGCGTTTTCTGCGCGAGATCAACTCGAGTGTGGTGATGGTCAATGCCTCCTCGCGTTTCTCGGATGGGGGGCAGCTCGGGCTCGGGGCCGAGATCGGGATCTCGACTTCTAAGCTGCACTCCTTCGGCCCGATGGGGTTGGAGGATCTAACCACCCGCAAGTTTATCGTGCTGGGTGATGGGCAGATCCGCGAATAGAGAGGTGTTTGAGGGTCGCTATGCGAATCGGGATACTCGGTGGTACATTCAATCCGATCCATAATGGGCACCTGCATGTCGCCGGCGAGGTGCTTTCCGCCTGCGCGCTCGATCAGGTCTGGTTCATGCCGGCCTGTTTGCCGCCGCACAAGGATTTGGCCGATGCGGTCTCTTTTGCTCATCGGTTCGCCATGGTCGAGGCCGCCATTGAGCCCTTTCCCCTGTTTATCGCCTGCGACCTTGAGGGTCGCCGTGGCGGGCATAGCTATTCGGTAAAAACCCTCGAAGAGCTGCGCCACTCACACCCCGCCGACGAATTTACCTTCATCATGGGTCTCGATTCATTTGCCGAGATCGGCCTGTGGAAATCCTATGCGCGGCTCTTCGAACTTTGTCATATTGCGGTTGCCGCCCGACCCGGATTTGAGGGTGATCTCGAGCAATTGCTGCCTGTTGCGGTGGCAGACCGCTTCTGTTATGATGCCGACGCTTTAAAACTGTCTGGTAAATCGGGCTTTTCGGTGCAGTTGGTCAGGCAGACCTCAGCCGATATCTCGTCGACCGAAATCCGCAGCAGGCTCGCCGCGGGCGAGCCGCTAGATGAGCTGATTTCAGCGCGAGTTGCCGATTATATTTATCAGCACCAACTATACCGGCAGTCAGCTGTCGGGTGATTGAAGGACCAATCTTGGACGCAGAAAAAAATACCCTGAAAGCCGTGGAGCTAGGTCTCGAAAAGAAGGCCTACGATCTGCAATTGCTGGATGTACGCGAGCTCTCCACGCTGACCGATTATCTGTTGATCGCCTCGGGCCGTTCTGACCGTCAGGTGTCTGCTATCGCCGAATCGATCCGACTTGGCCTCAAGGCGCAGGGGATAACCCCACTGGCATGCGAGGGGATCGATGAGGGGCGCTGGGCGCTGCTCGATTATGGCGATTTCATGGTCCATATATTCCAACCGACGGTGCGGAGCTTCTATGACCTCGAAGGCCTCTGGAGTGAAGCGCCACAGGTGGCCCTGGACGATACCGGGGTGGCATGAAGTTCCGTCTCGTCTGTGTCGGCCGATTATCCGAGGACTGGCTCAAGCAGGGCGCAGCCGAGTATCTGAAACGGCTGCGGAGACATTATTCGATTGAGATTGTTGAGCTGAAGGAAGAACAGGGGCAACTCAAGGATGTTGCCGGGCTGGTACGGCGCGAAGGTGCCCGAATCCTCGAACGCATTCCCGCCGACGCGGTGGCAATTGTGCTCGATGAAAAGGGCAAACTGGTCAGTTCCGAGGACCTTGCCGAACGACTGCAACAGGAAATGCTGCATGGCGGCCGAGACTGGTGTCTGGTCATCGGTGGCCCCTACGGACTTGATCCAGCGGTACGCTCCCGCGCCGACCTGGTCTTGTCCCTGTCAAGGATGACTCTAACCCATCAGATGGCGCGGCTGTTGTTGCTGGAACAGCTTTATCGCAGCGGCACCATCATTCGTAATGAACCTTATCACAACCGTTAAATTTAGATTGAGGGAGGGTAGATAGCGTACAATGGATCCAGAAGAAGTAGAGCAGGCCCGCCAACGGCTGATCAAGCTGCGCGAAGAATTGCTTGACGAAGCCGAACGTGCCTATGCCGAGTCGCAAACACTCGGCAAGGATGGTGTGCCAGATATTGGTGACATGTCGTCTAACAGCTATAACCAAGAGGTCTTGATGAGCCTCAGTAACGCTCAGCGTCGTGCGGCGGGTGATATCGATGCTGCCCTTGAGCGGATCGCCGGCGGGGTCTACGGACTCTGTGCTCGCTGTGAGGAAGAAATTCCGCCGCGGCGGATGGAGGTTCGGCCTTTTTCGCGCTACTGTGTAGAATGTAAATCTGAAGTCGAGAAGTACGGCGAATAACCACGGCTTTATCGATGGTTATATTGGACCATCGTGAGTGTAATTCTTGCCTGTTGCTTAAATTTGATTGCAATGGGTCATCTGCCTGCCCGCACAGGGTAGGCCCGGGGAGAAGGTCATGATCGTTATTGCCCTGTTCATGTTCGTTTTTGTCCTCTTTGCCCTCTTTTTCCTCTATTTCTGGGGGATTAATCCGGGGGACATGACGGTCTTTTTAGCCTCGGATCAGAGTTATACCTTTCCAACCCCGATCTTTCTGATTGCGGCTGTCCTGTTGGGCCTGCTGCTAGGCAATGGGGTCCATATTCTCAGCCTGCTCGGCCGTTCGGTTTCCGGCTGGCGCGGTACGCGTTACCAGAAACGGAATGAAGAGACTCTCAGTATTTACCGCAAGGGTGTCGGCCGCCTTCTCTCCGGTGATCTCAAAAAAGCCCAGAGCCTGTTGCAGAAGGCTCTGGATCGCGACCGCAAGCGGGTCGATATCCATCTGGCTCTGGCCAATGTCGCTGAGCAGGAAGGCAAAAGCCAGCAAGCGATCGATCTGCTCTTGAAGGCAGGTAATCTTGAGCCGAAGAGCGTCGAAGTGCTCTTTAAACTGGCCACGGTCTACCGTGCGGCTGGGCGACTCGATGATGCGATCGAGACCTACCGTCGCCTTATCGCGATCGATGGTGAAAACCGCAAGGCCCTCAGGGCTTTGCGTGATATGCAGGTCGAGCGGCAGGAATGGGATGATGCGCTGGCGCTGCAAAAAAGAATTATCAAGGCGGCCTCAGGTGGAGGCAAGCTGACCGCTGAAAAAGAGTTGATGCTTCAGCTTCGCTATGAAATTGCGCTGGCTGACCTCAAAAAAGGCGCGACTGAACAAGCGATATCAACCCTTGAGGAGTTGAGCCGTGAGAAGAAGGTTGCAACTCCGGCCCGGGTTTCTCTGGGCGACGCCCATATGCAAAAGGGCGATATCGGCAAAGCCGCCGAGGTTTTTCAGTCCGGCTATGTCGCGGAGAAACGTAGCGTTTTTCTGGCACGGCTTGAAGACTGCTACATGCAGGCCGAAGACCCCTCCGGTCTGCTCAGTTTTTATCGCAAGCAGCTACTGGATAATGGGGATGA
>JAUXIR010000127.1 GCA_030620915.1 Geopsychrobacter sp.
ACTCGTCCGCCTCGGCGACCAGGAACTTGCCGCGGCCCAGCTTGGCATTACTGCCGAGCGCATCAAGCTTTCCACCGATCACTGCGGTCGGATCGATCCCGGCATGGGTCAGGACGATGGCCATCATGCTGGTCGTCGTTGTTTTGCCATGGGTGCCGGCGACCGCGATGCCATATTTCATCCGCATCAGTTCCGCCAGCATTTCGGCACGCGGAATAACCGCAATATGCTCCCGATGGGCAGCAACAACCTCTGGGTTATCGGCCTTGACCGCAGTCGAGGTCACCACGACATCGGCGCCGGCAATATTTTCTTCAGAGTGGCCAATCATGATTTCACCGCCGAGCTCGCGCAAGCGACGCGTGGTATCCGACTCGCGCAGATCGGAACCCGAGACTCGGTATTCCTGATTCAGCAGGAGCTCAGCGATTCCACTCATGCCGATACCGCCAATGCCGACAAAATGAATTTTGCGAATTCGTCCGTACACTCGTTTAGTCCCCGCTCAAAACCTGTAAACAGACTGCGACAACCCGTTCTGCCGCATCCTTCTGGCCCAATGCTTTTGCTGCAATCGCCATTTGTTGCAAACGCTCTCGATCTTGCCATAACTCACTAATGGCCGCTGCCAGATTTTCTGCGGTCAAATCGGCCTGCACCAGCATTCTCGCCGCACCAGCCGTCTCCATCGCCAGCGCATTAGCGGTCTGATGGTCGGCGGCGGCATGGGGGAAAGGGATCATCAGCGCCGGGCGACCACAGGCACACAATTCGGCAATAGTCGTTGCTCCGGCGCGACACACCACCAGCAGCGCGTCGGCGTAAGCATTCGCCATATCATCGATAAATGGCAAAACTTCAATCCTTGTTTCCCCGCTTGTGCGATAGGCGGCTGTTACCTGCCCGGCATCGGCTTCACCGGTTTGATGGATGACACTGGCGTCGACCCCTTTTTTGCGCAGCAAAGGCAAACTGGCAACCATCAGTTCATTGATGGCATGGGCACCGCGGCTCCCACCAAAAACGAGGATCTTGCCATCGACCGGCAGCGCAGTACCGAGTTCAGCAACCCCCCGACGCAGCGGGTTCCCGGTCAGAACCAGTTTCCCCTGCGGCAGGCTCACACCGCTACCGGGAATCGATATGCATACGCGCTGTGCAAAGCGGGCCAATACGCGATTGCTTAATCCTGGCTTGGCATTCTGTTCATGCAGAATGAACGGAATACCCTTTAACCGTGCGGCGACCAGCACCGGAAAAGAGGAATAGCCCCCGACACCGACCACAATGTCCGGCCTGAACCGCTGCACAATCTTCAGTGACTGCCTCAAGCTGCGCAACAGCTTGGGCAATAACTGCAAGGCCCCCCTTAACCCGCGGCCGACCAGGCCGACCATATCGATCAATTCCAACGACAGACCCAGTTTCGGCAAAAGCTGTGCCTCGAGCCCCTTGGCGGTACCAACGAAACAGACCTCGGCGGCCTCATCCTGACGAAGCAACTGCTCGGCGATAGCCACTGCCGGAAAAAGATGTCCTCCGGTGCCTCCACCGGCCAGCAACATTCTCATCGCGACACCTCAACCCGACTCGATATATTGAGCAGGATTCCGACGGCAACCAGGCTGGCAACCAGACTGGTCCCCCCATAGCTGATGAACGGCAGGGCCAATCCCTTGGTCGGCAAGAGGCCCAAGCAGACACCCATATTGACGAAGGCCTCCATGCCAAGTAAAAGGGTCAAGCCAAAGGCCAGATAACGCGCAAAGGGTTCTTCGGCATAGCAGGCGACGCGCAAACCGCGCAAAACCAGAATCAGAAACAGACCACTCACCACCAGCACGCCAATCAATCCGAGCTCTTCGCCAATCACTGAGAAGATAAAATCGGTATGTGCTTCCGGCAGATAAAAGAGTTTCTGTTCACTGACCCCCAATCCGCGGCCAAGCACCCCGCCACTGCCAAACGCGATCATGCTCTGAATGATTTGAAATCCGGTATCGTACGGATCTTCCCAGGGGTCTAAAAACGCCAAAATCCGTCGGCGACGGTAATCCACATTCATGATCAGAAAATAGATCGCGGGCATCGCAGCGATAATGGCCGGTACGACATAACGCCAGCGCACTCCGCCCAGCAACAGCATCACCATCGCCACCCCGGCAATAATCATTGAACTACCAAGGTCGGGTTGTTTCAGAAGCAATCCGAGGATCAGGCCGAGCACAAGGATATAAGGCAGAAATCCGAAGGTAAATGAACGGATCTTCTCTCTCTTGCGCGCCATGGAGCTCGCCAGATAAAGCACCAGGCCGAGCTTGACGAATTCTGCCGGCTGTACGGTGATCCCGGGCAGGCGTAACCAACGTGCAGCACCACCCGCCTTGACCCCCATGCCGGGGACGAAGAGCAGGCCGAGCAGACAGATACTGAGCAGTAACAGCGGGATCGCCATTTTGCGCCAGAATTCATAGTCGATATACATCGTCAGGCACATCAGCAGCGCACCGACCAAGGCAAACTGCGCCTGCTTCTTGAGGAAGAAGAATGCATCGCCATATTTTTCACCCGCCATGACGCAGGATGATGAGAAGACCATCACCACGCCGAGACAGGTCAGTGTCAGGGCCAGCAGCAGCAGGGTACTGTCGAAATTGCGCTGCAACTTCATCCTTTTCCCTCCAGCTTCTTGATCTGGGCGACAAAATCGTCTCCACGTGCCCCATAATCGGTATACATGTCAAAACTTGAGCAGGCCGGCGACAAGAGAACCGTGCCACCACCCGTTGTTGTCTGCGCTGCAGCGGCCACGGCCGCTGCCATATCGGCAACCAGTCGGGTCGGACAACAGTCTCCAAGCACCGAGTTCATGCGTTCGGCGGCTTCCCCCAGCAGAATGAGAGAGGCGACCTTCTGGCGCAAAAGGTCACGCAAGGGGGCATAGTCGCCACCCTTATCCTTACCTCCGGCAATCAAGGTGACCGGCGCTGTCAATCCGGCCAGGCTCTTGACCACACTGCCGACATTGGTTCCCTTGGAATCATTGAACCAGCTGGCATTATTGAAATTTGATACCTGTTGCATCCGATGGGGCAAGCCGGTGAAGCCACAGACCTTCTGCCAGGCGAGACCTGGGGGGATCCCCATGACAAGCGGAGCAATCAGGGCGGCCATGACATTTTCGATATTGTGTTCACCCTTAAGCTTCAGCTGATCCAGGTCGAAACGGCTCTCCTCACCCTGCCAACGCCAGACGAGCTGATTCTCTCGTCGTCCCATCCCCTCACCGAGCAGGCGCAATGACGAAAACCAGACCTTCTTCACCGCAACCGGTACCGCCAGTTCGCGCACCCGACCATCATTGTCGTTGAGGATGGCGTATTGCCCGGCGCCCATATTGCTGAAGATCGCCTCCTTGGCGGCCAGATAGCCGGCAAAGTCCGGGTAGCGGTCCAAATGGTCTTCACTCAGATTGAGCATCAGGGCAAAATCGGGTGAAAGGGTTTCAATCGTCTCCAGCTGAAACGAAGAGAGCTCGACAACCAGACTGTCATGATCTCCACCGCAGGCACTGACCAGGGGGGTTCCGATATTGCCGCCGACAAAGCAGTTACGACCCCAGCCCTTCAGCATCTCACCGATCAGACTGGTTGTGGTCGATTTGCCGTTGGTCCCGGTGACGGCAATCATCGGCGCCTGCAGCTCGCGCACCGCGATCTCTATTTCACCGAGCAACGGAATTCCGGCCTCACGCGCCTCAAGCAACGGCGCAATATTCAGAGGCACACCCGGGCTGACAGCAATAAGATCGGCCTGCCTGAAGACTTCTGAATTGTGCCCACCCAGATCCAGCTGCAAATCGCAGTCAGCAAATGGATCCAGATCATTGAGTTGCGATTCCTCCCGCCGGTCAGACAGGGTTACTCTGGCCCCTTTTTCACAGAAAAAACGCACCAGCGCCTGACCTGAAAGGCCGGCACCGACGACAACAACTTTTTTCTGCAAATAATCCATAATCACCGAAGTTTCAGGGTCGAAAGCCCGATCAGGGCCAGAATGATGCTGATAATCCAGAAGCGCACGATAATCTTCGGCTCCGCCCAGCCCTTGAGTTCAAAATGATGGTGAATCGGTGCCATGCGGAAGATGCGCCGGCCCCAAAACCGAAAGGAAATAACCTGAACGATGACCGACAGGGCTTCGGCGACAAAAATGCCCCCGACGATGACCAACACAAATTCCTGTTTTGCAATCACCGCCGTGACTCCGAGTGCGCCGCCGAGCGAAAGGCTGCCGACATCCCCCATGAAGACCTGCGCCGGGTAGGTATTGAACCATAGGAATCCGAGCCCGGCTCCAACCATCGAGCCACACAGAATCGCCAGTTCTCCGGCGCCCTGGACACTGGTTATCTGCAGATATGCAGATAACTTGGCGTTACCGGCCAGATAAGCGAGCAACAGAAATGTCCCAGCGGCAATAATGACCGGGCCGATCGCCAGGCCATCAAGACCGTCGGTTAGATTGACCGCATTACTCGCTCCAACCATCACCAGCATGGCAACGGGGATATATCCCCAGCCGAGATCTGGCCTGATGGTTTTAAAAAACGGCAGGGAGAGGGTGGTATCAAAACCCGGATGCAGGTAGAGCAGCAAGGCTGCGGCAAAAGCGATCAGGAGTTGCCAGAACAGCTTACTGCGCGCCGAAACACCGGCACTGTTTTTCTTTGCCACCTTCAACCAGTCGTCGCAGAAACCCACCGCTCCATATCCCACCGTGACCAGCAAAGCGACCCAGATGTAGAGATTGGTTAAATCGGCCCACATCAGGGTCGGCAGCAGAATCGCCAGAATAATCAGAGCGCCGCCCATGGTCGGCGTCCCCTCCTTGACAAAATGGGACTCGGGGCCGACCTTACGAATGGTTTGGCCGATCTGTAATTTCTTCAGGGTTTCTATCAGCCAGGGACCGAGAATAAACGATATCAACAGCGCGGTGATGGTGGCGTAGATTGCGCGAAAGGTGATGTATTTGAATACAAACAACACCGAATATTCAGTGTGGAGCGGATAGAGGAGATGATAAAGCATCTGTCAGCCTCCCTGCTGGGCCTGTATTGGCCCCTCATCGGCGCGGCGTAATGCCGAGGCCAGGCGATCGAGTCGCATCCCGCGCGACCCCTTGACCAGAATTCGATCACCGGGGCGCTGCAAACCGGCAACGACCCTGATCGCAGCCTCACAGTCTTCAAGCTCAATGATCACTGAGCTGTCCAAACCGGCGTCACGGGCTCCCTTGGCGATCTGATGCGACAAGGGGCCGACGGTGACTAGCAGATCGGTCGCTGCCGCGGCCTTTCGACCTATCTCGAAATGAAATTGGTCTTCCTCGGGTCCTAACTCGAGCATGTCGCCCAACACCGCAATGCGCCGCCCCTCTTCACCCTTGCACTCAAGGGTCTCCAGGGCGGCGGAAACAGACAGGGGATTAGCGTTGTAACTGTCGTCTAACAACTCCCCGCCACAGGGGAGGGGAAATATATTCATACGCCCTGGAATCGGTACAAATTCGGCCAGCCCACGTGAAATTTCTGCGCCTTCAATACCCAGAGCCCAGCAGGCAGCAGCAACCGCCAGCGCATTTGAGACATTGTGCCGCCCTGAAGCCTGCAGCTTGATTCGATGAGTTC
>JAUXIR010000021.1 GCA_030620915.1 Geopsychrobacter sp.
GAAAAGAGCTTCTCTTGCTTCGTTCTCTTTGCGCTTCAAAGAGAATGATGCCGGCTGTCGGGCCGGGACCCGACGAACCTGTTCTTCGTTTCTACAACTCCTGTAGCAATTTCGAAAACTTCTCCAAACTCTGCGCCCGCTTCATCTTCCCCAAAATCCGCTGACTTTCGGAATCAGGAATGAAATTAAGCAGATCCTTCAACTTCATCAGGGCTTGCCGCTCGCCACAGAACTGCTCAAGGTAACCGGGAAGCAGATCGCCGATATAGTCACGCAATTGCTCACTGCGTTCAACCTGAGGAACCGGCTCGATCTGGCGCTTGCGTAGCCGTTCGAACAAAAACGGGTCGGCCAGCGCCCCGCGTCCGAGCATCAAACCCGATAGACCGGGTATTTTAAGCAGCTCGAGACCGGTTGCGACATCGTTGATATCACCATTGGCAATCAACGGCAGAGGGCAGATTGCCGCGACCTCGGCGGTCAACCGGTGATCGGCCTCTCCACCGTAACGTTGCTCAACGGTACGCGGGTGCAGGATCAGCCAGTCGACACCGCAATCGGCAAAAACCGGCAGGAGTTCAAAGATCTGACGGGGATCCTCGTAGCCGGCGCGGCACTTGATCGAAAAATCAACCTTGATCCGCGCGCGCAGTTTACCCAGCAGGGCCGCAAGTTTGAGCGGTTCACGCAGTAATTCACCACCGGTCGCGCCGCTCAACATCCGCCCGTAGGGGCAGCCCAGATTCAAGTTGAGGTGCTGCGCGCCCGCTAGCTGCAGACCTTCTGCGGCTTCACACAACGGCCCTTCGCCGTGGCCGATCATCTGTGCCACCAGCGGGATTTCCCCCCTGTGACTGTTGACTTCGGACAGGTCACTGCGCGTTACCCGCTTGCGACTGCGGGTCTGCACGCGCATAAACTCGGTAAAAACCATGTCGGGTTCTACGGGATCGATAAACCACTGGCGCAGTACGCGGGTGGTCAGCCCCTGCATCGGCGCCAGCATCAACAATGGTTTATTTTCAAACAGACTGTTTACGACGTTTGGATTCATAAAGGCGACTATCTGCAAGTTTGAGGAGTTCGGATGGATTGAGATGTTCGGTTGACGAGGCGACCCCGTAACTGATTTCAACCTTCAGGGTTTCCCCCTTAAACTTCAACGGGCGGCGCGTAAATTCTGACTCTATGCGGGCCAGCAGATCGGAGGCTTCCGTGGGAGCGGTCTGGGGCAAAACCAGCACAAATTCATCCCCGGCCAGCCGGGTGGCAAGATCACTCAGGCGGCTCATCTTGCGCAGGCCGTCGGCCAAATATTGCAAGAGGGCATCACCATAGTCATGACCGAAGCGGTCATTGACCCGTTTAAAACGATCCAGATCAATAAATGCAACCGTGATCTCACCACCATAGCGCTCGACCCTGGCCAATTCGGTGGACAGAAAACGTTCCATCGCCCGCCGGTTTGGCAAGGTCGTTAAGTGATCGTGATAGGCAAGGTGCCGGACCTGCTCATGGGCAATAACGTTCGACAGGCCGAGGGAGAGTTTAACCGCTAAACGTTCCAAATGGGTTCGGTTGTAGTTTGGATTAAAGCGGCGCGGGTCGGGATCGGCCTGATTGAGGCTACCGACCAGTTCACCATCGAGCTGAAGCGGGACCATCGCCAGGGAACAGAAATGCTCACGACGTGACGGCGGTAGCAGGCGGAAATAAGGGTGCAACTCCTCATTGAGTACCAGTGGCCGGTCGGGATTCGGCAGCAGTTGCGAAAAAATGTCACGCGGCACCAGGACGGTCTCGCCCTTGCCCCGCACAAAACGCGCAGCCTTCGAATCATCAATGATCGACAGCCAGGCGTGGGGCACATCAAAGAGCGCAGCGACATGCAATGGCAGCTCAAGGCAGAAGCTCGCGACATCAAGGATCTTCATGATCTTGACATCGAGGGAATAAAACTTTTCAGACAATTCCTCGTGCTCATGAAAAAGTTCGATAATTGAGGTTCTGCTCATCGCCCCGGCTCCATTAAATGATCTGCAGAGATACCATAGGGCCAGCCGAAAAACCATATTTAGTGGCCGATACGGCGAGACAACCGCTACTCTTTAAGAAAAATATCCCGGCATGAGCCTTTTTCACGTATGATTAACGCCGTCCACTAATACTCCAGGAGTCTGTCGAACTTGCCGGGACCGTCTCCTAAAGGAAGTTTTCATGCGCATACTCGGTAAAATCATCTTCAGCAACCCCATCCTTGGCCTGCTGTTAACGCTGGTGATTCTGGTCGCCTCCCTGACCAACTGCCCACCGCTGCAGAGGTTGGATCAACAGATTTTTGACCAGCTGATCAAATTGCGGAAACCGGCCACTGCCGATGCGGTAGTGATGGTTGCCATCGACCTGAAAAGTCGACAGCAGCTGGGAGACACCCCCTGGTCTCGGCGCCAATTGGCCCAGTTGATCGAAACCGTAGAGCAACAACAACCGGCGGCAATCGGACTCGCCTTCCCACTAAGTTTTCCCTCGAATGATCCTGAAGCCGACAGGGCGCTGGCCGATCGGGCCGGCAATCTGGTTCTGGCCCTCGAAAGCTACCAGGGTGTCTTGCGCAGCGACAACCGCTTCCTCAACGCCAATTCACTGCCTCGGATCAAACAAATTCCGACCAGCCGCGACCTGCTGCTCAGCCTGCGCAATCCGCTCCTCCCCTACCTCCCGCAGGCGACCGTGCCGCTACTCATCCCGCCGATGACAGCACTGCAGAACAGGGCCCAGGCCGGGCATCTCCTCTTACACAGCGATAGCGACAACCTGCTGCGGCAGCTGCCACTATTACTCCCCTGGCAGGGTCGTCTGGTCCCCGCTCTGCCGCTGCAACTGCTGCTTAAGGCACGCGGCGAAGAGCTGCAAGATATCAGTTACGGGCCCCTTGAACTCCCCGGCCGCCTCAGACTCGGCAATCTTGATCTCAATCTCGGCCGCAACTACCAGTTACTCCTCGATCGATCGGGACGTGATTCCAACCTGCAGCGGGTCTCGGCGAGTGACCTGCTGCAGCAACAGCTTCCACCAAACAGCCTGCGCAACCGGATCGTGCTGATCGGAGAGACGACGCAGGGCAACCAGCAGGGTCTCGGCACCCTAGAGGCGGCGGCCCTGGCGACCCTCAGCCTGATCAACGGCACGCCACTGCATCAACCGGCCTGGGCCTGGCTGCTCGAAACAATGGTCCTGCTCTACTTCGGACTCTTCTGTTTTCTGTTGCTGCCACGCCTTGCGCCCCGTCCTGGTTTTCTGGCCCTGCTGCTCTTCCTGCTGACCTGGCTGATCGCTGCGGGAGCCAGCCTGATTCTGAGTGGTGCCTGGCTCCAGGTCGCGCCGGCGATCATCCTCACGCTGCTCGGTTTTCTACTGGTTCAATTTAAACGCCTGCGCTTAAATCTTTCGACATCCGCCGCAGAGAGCAACAAGATGCTCGGGCTGACCTTCCAGCAACAGGGACTGCTCGATCTGGCGCTCGAACGTTTTCTGCGCTGCCCACCCGACTACAGCGGCATGAAAGAGCTGCTCTACAATCTCGGCCTCGATTTCGAGCGCAAACGGATGCCGCAAAAGGCGCTGGCGGTCTATCAGCACCTGCAGAAGGCGGGACGCTTCCGCGACCTCAAACAGAGAATCCGTGAACTGAAGACGATGGAGCAGACGGTCATCATCGGGGCAGCGGGCACCATGGTCATCAACAAATCGGGAGAAAAACCGATCCTGGGTCGCTACCGCATCGAAAAAATCCTCGGTCAGGGCGCGATGGGGACCGTCTATCTTGGCGTTGATCCAAAAATAAATCGTCAGGTCGCGATCAAAACCCTGGCCTACGCTCAGATCGAACCGGCCGAACTGCCCGACGTCAAGGCCCGCTTCTTTCGCGAGGCCGAGGCGGCCGGGCGCCTGAGCCATCCGCATATCGTCACGGTATACGATGTCGGCGAGGAGAGCGATCTGGCCTATATGGCGATGGAACTGCTGGACGGCAGCGATTTAAGTCGCTGTTGCGACAAAAATCAGCGCCTCAAGCCACTGCAAGTCATGGAGATTGGCGCGCAGATTGCCGGAGCCCTCGAATATGCCCACTCTAAGGAGGTTGTACATCGCGATATCAAACCGGCCAATATCATGCTCTCGAAAAGCGGTCAGGTGAAGGTTACCGATTTCGGCGTTGCGCGCGTGATGTCGAACTCGCAGACCGAGACCGGAGTGGTCCTCGGCACCCCGAGCTACATGTCTCCAGAACAGGTTGCGGGTAAAAAGGTCGACGGCCGCTCCGACCTCTTTTCCCTCGGAGTGGTTCTCTATGAGCTCTTAAGCGGTGAAAAACCCTTTGTCGCCGACAGCCTGGCCGCCCTGATGTACAACATCTCCAATGCGAAATATCCTGACTTAGCAGACGTCTGCCCCGGCCTGCCGCAAGAGTGCTACCAGATCGTCGACAAACTACTGTGCAAGGCGCTGAGCCGGCGCTACAAAACGGCCGACCTGCTGCAGCGTGACATCTTCGAGCTTCTCGAAACCATGGAGGCGAGATGAAACTGACCGCCTGCGCCCTGACCGATGTCGGGCTGCGTCGCTCAAATAATGAGGATTGCGTCTTTGCCGATTGCGCAGGCGGCCTGTTCATCGTTGCCGATGGCATGGGTGGACATGCTGCCGGTGAGGTAGCCAGCGCAATGGCAGTCGAAGCCATCCGCAGCCTGCTCCCCCCCCCTGGCCCCTCCTCCCGCGGATGCCGCAATCTGCCTGCAAGAGGCCTTTCTCAGCGCCAGTCGCAACATCCGCCGAGTCGCCGCCGCCGAAGAGACCAAGCGCGGCATGGGGACCACCCTTTCGGTGCTGTATCTCGATGGCGATACCGCCCAACTGGCCCATGTCGGCGACAGTCGCATCTATCGACTGCGTGGCACAGAGCTTGAGCAGTTGAGCATCGATCATTCATTGGTCGCCGAACAGCTGCGTCAGGGACTCATTACGGCCGAGGAGGCACGCAACTCACAGTTGCGCAACATTCTGCTCCAGGCAGTGGGGCTCAAAGACAAAATCGATCTGTTTCTATTGCGTCAACCGTTGCTGGATGGCGATCTGTTTCTGCTCTGTAGTGACGGGCTGAGCGACATGCTCGATGATGAGCAGATCGGTGCTCTGCTTCGACAAAAAGGCGCGGTACAACAGACCGCTGGGCAATTGATTGCAGCAGCCATGGCAGCCGGTGGGCGTGACAATATCAGCGTAGTTGTGCTAAAAATTGAAGACTAAATTCAACGCAGATCAGGAGAACGACATGCTGAAGATATCCCTGCACCTGGGCGACAAGCTACTGGCAACATTCGAATCAGACAATGATGATATCAGCATCGGCCGCAGCGACAGTAACGACATCAAGATCGATAATCTCTCGGTTTCGGGCAAGCATGCCCAGGTGCGCAAGGTCCTGAACGCCTACCTGATCGAAGACCTTGGCAGCACCAACGGTACCTTCGTCAATGAGAAGAAGATCGAGCGCTACGAACTGCTCGACGGAGATCAAGTAATCATCGGCAAACATAGCCTGATTTTCAACATCGGCAGCGGCTCAAAACAGGCCGCCGGGTTCGATGCCGATAAAACCATGATCCTCGATACTGAGAAGCAACGCGAACTGCTGGATAAAAACCGCTGAGAAAAGATCTGGAGCCTCTGATTTATCCCTGACACGACGATATAAGACAAGATGTGAGACGGCCCGACCAGTTGAAATTTGGTTGGGCCGTTTTCGTCTGAAATGTCGTGATTTATCGGCATGGGCCTTCCTGCGGCCTCAATGGTTGCTGATAACCGGCACCATCCTGCCGAAACCGTTTAAGAGCCCCATGCAGTGAATCATACCTGTGTTTTTCAGTTCATTGGGTTGATACATGCTTTACGGTTGAGAGCTTATTACTGCACCCCTAACGATATTTTCTCATCAGAGATCTCAAGTAGTTTTGTATAGAAAACATTTTTCAAATAGACTATTTCCTGATTTATTTCGGTCGAATGACCTTTTCCCTTACAGACGATAGTAAAACCAGAACGTTCTTCTGTTTCCTTGAGGCTCAAGTTTATTAGAAGCCTATGATAGGTGCCTGCCTTGTTGCCTTTCAACTCCTTAATATAATTATTTGTAATAGATCTTCCATGCGTAAGACCTTCTTTCTCGACCAACATGAACCCCTCATCTGTAATTTTTTTCTTTAATTCATTGATTTTGCTTTTTGAAATTAACCACTTAGTCGTTTCCTTTTGATAATGAATGTACCCACAACCGTATAAGGATACGGAAAGTAAAGCCATTAACAGAAGGTTGGGGAGCACGAATGTAGTCATAAATTATTTTCCCCATCTCAAGTTAATCCGGTTCCTGAGAACACCCGGATTGCGTTGAAATGCATGTTGGATTAATCCTTAAGCGAACAGACGATTGGCACCTCCTATAGTGTGGAATACATCCTGTGCTTTCTTTGCCTGCCGGATACAGTGGAGCCCATCAATAGAAAAAGCCGAGCACACCATAAGGATCGATATCCTTCGGCAGCGCGGCCATCTTTGTCCCAAAGACCCGCCGCTTTCCGTCTCCCCCTCACGGAAGGATTGGCTTTGTCAGGATTGAAGATATTGTTGAAGTCTGTATTTAACTTCTATCAGATTTTAATGAGAGGTCAAGTCTCCTGCTGGTTTTTTAGACGGTCGAAAGGGGGGGCGACCGGCAGATTCTTATGGACCCTGCAAAGCAGAACACTTAAAGGCCGTCATCAAAATATGAATTTTCGACCGGATAGCTAGCCCCAAACAATCCAGGTCATTTTTCTCCTACACCCGCCAACGCCCGTAGCAAGCACAGATTCTGTTCTTCCCCCAGCACAGCGAGACGCAGGTAGCGATCGTCCAGCGGGGCAAAATCGCAGCAACTGCGTAGCAGCAAGCCTTGAGGACGCAACTGTTCGACGATCTTGGGTGCCGGGCACCAAAGGTCCGGCAGGCGGCAGAGCAGGTAGTTGGCTTCCGCAGCAAAGACCTGCCAGCCGAGCTGTTCGAGACCGCGCTGTAATTGAGCGCGCAGCAGCGGAATTGTGTCGAGGGTGCGGCTACGAAAACTGTCCGCCGTCAGGCAGGCCTTTGCTGCGGCAATCGCCAGATTGGAGAGGCTCCAGGGCTCACGTGCCGCCGCCAGCAATGCGATATCAGCGGTGGAGGCTGCCAGGTAGCCGATGCGCAGCCCGGGGATGGCGTAAAACTTGGTCAGCGAGCGCAACAGTAGCAGATTTGGCCGTTCGACAACTTGAGGGAGCAGCGAGCGTTCAGGACAGAAATCGACAAAGGCCTCGTCGACCAGCAGGCGACAATCTCCCAGCTGTTCCGCCAGTTGGAGCAGCAGCTCTGGCTCAATGGCGACACCACTGGGATTGCCGGGATTGGCCAGCACCAGCAGATCGGTCTGCGGCTTAAGCGCCGCGAGTATCCGGGGGACGCTGAAAGCAAAATCGTTGTGCGGATCGAGGTTGAAGAGGTCGATCTGGCAACCGGCCTGTTGCAGGGCGGGAGCATACTCGCCAAAACAGGGCTGAACCAGCAAGGCACGGCGCGGGCGCAGGACCCGCGGAAGCAGGTAGATCAGTTCGGTCGAACCGCTGCCGGGGAGCAGATTCTCTGGCGGCAGTTGATGAAAATGGGCCAGTTCGGAACGCAGGCTGGCCGCATCCAGTTCCGGGTAGTCGCTGATCCGGTCCAGAGCTTGTCGGAGGGCCTGCTGTACCACAAGTGGAACCCCGAGCGGGTTGATGCTGGCCGAAAAATCAGCGATTTCTGCGCGGATCAAACCCAGTTCGTGCATAGCGCGATCGACCCCGCCACCATGCGCCCTCATGCGCAGACTCCTAACAACAGCAACACTGGGAGCAAACCGAGAAATGCCGCGCCATAGAGCAGGCGGATCATCTGTCGATAATGTCCAACGGCAATCGGTTCAGTGCCATCACCGAAGCGAGGCTTTTCAATCAGCTCACCAAAATAGACCGCATCGCCTCCCAGCCGGATATCGAGGGCACCGGCAACCGCGGCCTCTGGCCAACCGGCGTTGGGACTGGCATGAAGATGTGCATCACGCCGCATGATCCGCCAGGCACCGGGGCCGTTCAGACCGCCAAGCCAGGCCGCAGCGACCAGCAGCAGCCCGGTCAGACGTGCCGGAATCCAGTTAAGCAGATCATCAAGTTGCGCCGCGACACGGCCAAACCTGAGGTAGCGTTCATTCTTGTAACCGACCATCGAATCGAGGGTATTGACCGCCTTGTAGAGCAGCGCAGCAACCGGCCCGCCGATACTGAGATAGAATAAGGGTGCGATCACACCGTCCGAAGCATTCTCGGCCACGGTTTCGATGGTCGCGCGCAGAATCGCTTCTTCATCGAGCTGGGCGGTCTCTCGGCCGACAATCATCGACAACGCCAGCCGCGCTGCGCCGAGATCCCCCTCTTCAAGGGCCTCGATCACGGTCTTTGATTCGAGGTGCAGGCCGCGTAACGCCAGGCAACTGGCGGCCAGCCACAAGGCAAGTAAGGCCTGCAACCAACCGGTCATTCGTCCGGCCAGATCGAGGACCATGAGACTCGAGAATCCGGTGATCGCCAGCACCGCGAGGACCAACAGCAGCCCGGCCAGAACCTCATCCTTGAACCAGTCACGCAACAGAGCTTCGAGGCGCGTGATCAGACGCCCGATCCAGACGATGGGATGGGGCCAATTGCGTGGGTCAGCAAAGATCAGATCGAAAATGAAGGCAGCAGCCAGCAGCTCGGCACTCATGCCTGCGTCCCTTGCGGGATCAGCCAGGAGAAGATTTTCTGCATGTCGAGATGGGCTTCGAGGTGATCGGCGAGCTTTTCCAGCTCAAGATCCAGATCATAGCTCGGCACCGAACGCCCGGCCGCGCCACGTCTCAACGGCGCCAGTACCGCCGCACGTAAGTCATCGTTGTCAAAGATGCCGTGCAGGTAGCTCCCCCAGATACGTCCATCGGCTGAAACGGCACCATCATTGATGGCAACCTCCTCTCCCGAGCGCCGCACAATCTGCAGCAACGGACGGCTGGTCGAGCCATATTCGGTGTTTCCGGAGTGGATTTCATAACCACTCAGTTGACCCAGCCCGGCGAAACCGGCGGTAGCCGCGGCAGGTTGCAGTCGCGCAAGCACCTGATGGGTCTGTTTTTCGGGACAGAGGCTGGTTTCAATATCGAGCAGGCCGAGAGCCGCTCCGGCGGTAGACTCTGATTCGACCCGTTCGGGATCCAGAATCTGCCGTCCCAGCAGTTGCAGCCCGCCACAGATACCGATCAGCCTCCCACCCTTTTCGGCATAGCCCTGAATCGCCTCGAACAATCCGCTGCTCTTGAGAAATTCAAGATCGCTCAGGGTACTCTTGGTGCCGGGCAGGATCAGCAAATCGAGATTATTGAGCTGCTGCGGGGTCTCAACATAGCGCAGCTCGACATCCTCCTCACGCGCCAGGGCGTCAAAATCGGTATAATTCGAGATGCGTGACAGGCGGATCACCCCGACCCGCACCGCTCCTCCGCCGCCAGCACGCAGTTCAAGCCCGAGGGAATCCTCGGCCGGCAGATCGAGCTTGATGTACGGCACCACACCGAGCACCGGCAGCCCGGTCCGGTCCTCGATGGCCGAGATTCCGCTATCGAGCAGGCTGGCGTCGCCGCGAAAACGATTGATGATGATGCCGCGCAGCTGTGCGCGCTCGGCCGGGGTCAGCAGTTCGACCGTACCGAGGATGCTGGCAAAGACGCCGCCCCGTTCGATATCGGCGACCAGAATTCCGGCGGCGCCGGCCATCTCGGCGGCCTTCAAGTTGGTGATGTCCTGTTCGCGCAGGTTGATTTCGGCGATACTCCCCGCCCCCTCTAACACCACCAGTTCAACCTGGGAGGAAAGACGGCGATAGGAGTCCTCCACCTTGGCAAAGGCCTGATCCTTATAGCGATGGTACTCGCGCACCCCCATGTTGCCGACCGGTCGCCCCTGCACGATCACCTGTGAGCCGGTTTCGCTGTTCGGCTTGAGCAGGATCGGGTTCATGTCGACATGGGGCTCCAGCCCGCAGGCCGCGGCCTGCAACGCCTGAGCACGGCCGATCTCACCCCCCCCCGGCGTCACCGCCGAATTATTCGCCATGTTCTGCGCCTTGAAGGGGGCGACCAGATAACCACGCCGTTTTAAAATCCGACACAATCCGGCACTGATCACACTCTTGCCGCCATCCGAGCCGGTACCGCCGACAAAAAGTGCGGCGCACTTTTTATCCGTAAGGGGTGAGGGGTGAGGGGTGAGGGGGTTAAGATTTCCCACCTCCCTCCTCACGCCTAACGTCTCACGCTTCTTTGCGTAGCCGCGCGGCGTGACCATCCGCCCCTGCTCATCGACACGCGTACTGCTGTTGCCGATGAGCACCACCGAGAACATGTCGATCTCGGCCGAGAGCATCTTATCCAGATCGGTCACACAGACCTCTTCCCCCACACGGCAGGCGTTACGCACAATCCCGACCGGCGTCTGCGGGGAACGGTGACGCAGCAGAATATCGCGCGCCTCGCCGATCTGGGTGGTGCGACCGCGGCTCTTCGGGTTGTAGAGCGCGACGACAAAATCGGCCCGACCGGCCGCGTCGAGACGCCGCCTGATCAATCCCCAATCGGTCAACAGATCAGAGAGCGAGATCAGCGCGAAATCGTGCATCAGCGGTGCGCCGAGACGCGCTGCCGCGCCCTGAACCGCCGAGATGCCGGGGACAATCTCAACTTCAACCTCGGCCGGCCCTTCAAGCTGTTGCAGTTCAAGCACCAGCCCGGCCATGCCGTAGATCCCGGCATCGCCGCTACAAACCAGCGAGACGACTGCGCCCTCGCCAGCGCGTCGCAAGGCCTCGCGGCAGCGTTCGGTCTCCTGACGCATGCCGGTCGAGAAGGTCTCTTTTCCCGCAGTCAGGTCGGTGATCAGATCGAGGTAGACCTGGTAACCGGTGACAATGGTCGAGGACTCAATAGCGGCAAGCGCCGCCGGGGTCATATGTCGGGCGTCACCCGGGCCAAGGCCGATGACGTAGAGTTTTTTTTGCATTTGATACCAGTCTGGTTAACGGCTGAAGCACCGTTGGTTTTTCATTTCAGCTACCGCCACCGTCACGTTGCCACTCTTCTTCTTCGTCACCAGCCAGCGTCCACCATCGGTCGCTTTGAGCGCCGCCGGTTCACAGACGCCTTTGGC
>JAUXIR010000177.1 GCA_030620915.1 Geopsychrobacter sp.
GGCTCCGATCTCGAAAAAACCTGCAAAGGACTCAATTACCAGCTCAGCCGCAGCACCGCTGATGCCTATTTCATGACCCTGTTTTATGGCATCCTCGACCCCGCTGAGCGCTCTTTGCGTTGGATATCGGCCGGCCACGCCCCGATGTTCTTCTATCGTGCCGATGGGCAGATTGAAGAGCTCTTCAGTACCGGCATTCCGCTGGGGATCATTGAAGATACCCGCCATGAAATTGCGCCGCAGACAAAATTCTCCCCGGGGGAGATCCTGCTGATCGGAACTGACGGGATCTGGGAAGCCAAAAATATGTCGGGTGAAATGTTCGGCACCCAAAGAGTCTGCGAGTTGCTGGTTCGCTTTGCCACAGAGGATGCTGCCAGCATTGTCGAGCATCTCATCGAAGAGCTGAACTGCTTCAGGGGGGAGCAAACCCAAAACGATGACATCACCCTGATGATCGTCAAGGCCTGCTGAGCGAATCAGACAAAGACCAAGCATGCGATTTGCAGAATAGTCCTTAAAAACACGAATAACGCTGAGCAGGTGCAGATGGTTCACTAATTCAATCGCAGGAAAAACTTGACGGCAGGTACATTCAATAATATAGATAGTCTTATGCAAACCATCCAGGAGACGACTATGAAACAAAAAACCATCAGCCTGTTGCTGGCAGCGTTGCTGAGCTGCCTTATTGTCCAGAGTGCGGTTGCACAAACGAACCGTGAACCGAAAGTTTCCGGCAAGATCGTTGGCGGTCTGCGCTTACTGACGATGGTGCCGGGTCAGTCGAATGATTTTGTTATCTATCGCGGTGACTATATCCAACCAGCGATCAGCGGTCTTGATCGCTTCGTCATTTCGATCCCCGAGCTGGATATGATGAAGACCTTTCCTGTTAATGAGGGTGAGCGGGCCTACATAAAGATGAAAAAGCCCGGCAGCTACAGCTTCACCGCTGGAACCGTCAGCGGTACCATCAGGGTCATCGAATACACGGCGGCAACCTACGCCGAGTTGAGCGCCGAACAGGCGAAGATGATTTTACTGAACACCAACCCGCTGATTCTCGATGTCAGAACCCAGGGAGAGTTTCAGCAGGGCTATATTCAGGGCGCAAATCTGCTGCCGGTGCAGGTGATCCAGCAGAATATGCAGAAACTGACAGCCTACCAAAATCAGGATATTCTGATTTACTGTGCGACCGGCAATCGCAGTACCGTTGCCTCGCGTTTGTTGATTGAAAATGGCTTCAAGAAGATCTACAACCTGCGTTATGGGATTTCTGACTGGAAAAAACGCGGCTATTCGATTGTCCGCTAGCGAGTCCTTAGAGCCTTCGGGTTTCAGCCGGAGAACCAACTCCATTTTCTTTGTGCACGCTGAAGGGCCAGGTCTCTACAATTTTATCAATGGTTGAGACCTGGTCCTTCTCTTCCCACCAGACACCCTTCAAAACCGACCAACCACTCGATCGCCACCCCTCCCCTGTTTTGTGCTGATAAAGTATGATGAAGAGAGAGATCGGAGGTGGTTTTATGCTTAACAACAAACTGCGAGGAACCTGGGATCAGGTGAAAGGCGTCAGTCGGGAGTTCTGGGGAGAAATAACCGGCGACGAGCGTCAATTCAGTGCCGGTCTGCGCCAGCGAAAGGTCGGCAAATTGGAAGCCGAGCGTGACATGAGTCAGGCTGAGGCTGAAAAGAGAATCGACCAGATGAAGCATTGACGGGGAGGAGAGCACCATGATGGCTGGCGAGCTTCGGGTTGAGTGTTATGCCGGCTATCGCGGTGAGGAGACCCCGCGCCGCTTCTACCTGGACAAGCACCTGATCGAGGTCGCGGCGGTCATCGATCGCTGGCTGGCCCCGGACCACAGGTATTTCAAACTTCAGGACGAGGAGGGTGCGCTATACATCCTGCGTCATGATACGCAGAGTCAGCGCTGGGAACTAACCAGTTCCACTGCGGGGGATCAAACATGAAACGAACCGATCCTGTCTCGACAATTTTAACCGGCGGTCGCCTGCAAAATCCTCTACGACCGCAAATATGGTGAGCCGAAGGGACACCCTCAGAACCCGCCTTGCGTTGCCTGCCCTTTGGCATCCCAAAAAAGGAGTCTGTCATGCTAGCCAAGAGTATCAAGCTGTATCTGGATCGTCAGCATGCCCCCTACACCACCATCAGCCACAAACCTGGCTACACCGCACAGGAGATCGCCGACGCCGCCCATGTCCCGGGGAAAGACCTGGCCAAAACGGTCATGATCAAGCTCGATGGGAAGATGGCCATGGCCGTTCTGCCCGCAGCATACAAGATCAACTTCAGCCGACTTAAAGAAGCCACAGGTGCAAGCCAGGTCGAGCTGGCCCATGAAGATGAGTTCAAGGACATCTTCCCCGATTATGAAATCGGCGCCATGCCGCCCTTTGGCAACCTCTATGGTCTCGACGTCTATGTTGCAGAGAGTCTGGCAGAAGATACAGAGATTGCCTTTAGTGCCGGTACTCATACCGATCTGGTCAAGATGTCCTACGCAACCTTTGACAAGCTAGTCAACCCGAAGGTATTGAGGTTCTCCACCCGGCATTAGACCAGCGGAAAGAAATGGGAATCAGACAGGGGTGGAGCCAGCGGGGAAGAGGGTATTTCTGGGACGTTTCATCACGCGACACCTCCCTTCATCCAGGTATCCCAACACTAGTGGTCCCTGATGGCGGTGTCGAAGAGCTCTTCCTGGGCAGGCGTACCGATGAGGATCAGGGTGATGCCTTTCTCAAGACGGGTGTCGGGCGGCGGCGAAACCAGGGAATCACCGTGGGTTGGTTCCAGGGCGACAATCGAGCAGCCGGTCCGGGGCCGGAGCTGTGAATCGGCAATTGTCTGGCCAACCAGGCTTTCAGGGAGAGGACGGCGGAAGACGCTGACCCCCTCGGTCAGAAACGCCGAGGCCTTCGATTCGAGAATGTTAAACAGGATGCCGGCACCAACCGAAGCGTTGGAAACGACAAAGTCGGCCCCGGCCCGGTAGAGTTGCTCGACAGCCTCCTCACGGTTTGCTCGTGCGACCAGGCGGATGTGCGGGAGGAGTTGGCGGCTGGCCAGGGTCAGAAAAATATTGGTGCTGTCATCGTTAGTGGTGACAATCAGCCCCCTCGCCTGATCGATGCCTGCATCCTTGAGGACGTGCCGAATCGTGGCATCGCCGTAGATTGTAATGTGCTCGGTGCAGCTGGGATTCTCGCTCCGATCAACCAGGATGAACGGGACCGACTTGCGCTCGAGGAAGGTCGCGGCGGCACAGCCGATCCGCCCATGGCCGAGGATGAAAACCAAGTCGTCTTTGGCGCGCTCGCCAGTGAGTTGTTCCAGGCTTTCCAGCTGTGCGCGGCTCCCGGCCAGCACCAGCAGGGCGTGATCCTTGAGTTGCGTGTCACGCGTCGGCACCATGAAACTGCCGCGTTCCCAGATGCCGATCACCGCCAGTCCGGTGCGCTGCCGGATGCCGGCATTTTCCAGGGTTTCTCCCGAGAACGGCGTGCCGTGCACCGGAATCTCGGCGATCAGCAAGTCACCGAAGGAATCGAGCACATGAGCCAGGGCACCGCAGGTGGTGGAGCGGATAGCCAGATAGCGGCCGAGAATCTTGTGCAGGGCGATGACCTGATTGGCCCCCGCCTGGCGCAGCAGGTTGCCGTGTTCGGGGTCGTCGATGAAGCTGGCAATCGGAGTCTGACACAGGCTGCGCACCGTCAGGCAGATGGTGGCATTTTCGGGATCGCTCAGATTGGCAACCACATAGCGGGCCGCGGCGACACGCACGGCAGTCAGCAAGCTGGCATCGGTGAGAGAACCGCAGATGACGCGCAAGCCCTCATCCACGAGGCGCAGGGCCTCGTCATGGTCGGAGATCACAATCACGAAAGGGATATGCCTGGCCTGGAGTTTTCCGATGAACGCACGGGTGATGGCGTCGATGCCGAAGATCACGACATGCCCGGAGGTCTCCTTGGGGAGCTCGGCGGCCAGCCGGTTGCGCAGCCGATGTTCGATCCAGGGTGCCAGAAACAGGCTGATCAGGCCGAAGGGGAGGATAATCAGTAGGAAGATCACCCCGGAAACTGTCACTACCGCGGCGAAGATATAGCCGAGGTCAGTGTGGAAGGTAATGTCACCGAAACCAAGGGTGGTCATGACCGTGATCGCCCAGTAGATACCGGCGATCAGGGAGAACTCCCGTCCTTCCAGGTTCCACATCAGGCTGCGGAACAACAGGGCATAAATCAGGATCATTGCCACCAAAAAGGCACAGTAGAGCATCAGCACCTTGAGGTTTTGTCGAGCGCGTCCGCGCAGGAAGTAGGCGAGTTCTACGGCGATTGTTTTCATCTATACCCGTTCCGGAAGATGAGCGCTGATGCGTGGCTTGCAGCGGGATATGTTCAAAAAACTATGCCACCCGCCGGCGGGGTCGTCAACCAGACCCGCAAACATAGTCCCTTTTCAGCGCTAAGGGCTCGCAGTGTCAGGCAAGCTCTCGAGGTTTGAACTCCCCAGGTCTGTCCCCGCCCCGGTTATGCGCAGATACCATGTCGCATCTCCCGATCCGCAGATGCTACGGCACCTGCCAGGGTGCCTTGGGCAATGTTACAATAC
>JAUXIR010000276.1 GCA_030620915.1 Geopsychrobacter sp.
GTGACCGCAGAGGTCTTGAACAAGCTGATTCCACTCCTTGAGGCTCAAGGGGTGGTGACCCTCGAAGATGCACTGCGCGCTTCAGAGAAATCAGCGTTCGCCAAGGTTGGGTACTAGATGAAGCGGGAGAGGTGAGGCGAGAAAGGGCCAGGAGCAAAAAAAAGGGGAAAAAGAGTCTATTTCAGAAAGCGCAGGAAAGATAACTTCTGCTTGATCTTCAGCCACAAACCGGCCATCCGCCCGGCCTGCTCGGCCATACCGGCAACATTGCGCCCGCTGATCAGGGCGACCAGGACCACGGCAGCGACCAGCAACAGTTCTCCAAGACCAAAACCGAACATCAGTCTCTCCTCCGCTCGGGGTGCTTAACGCAGAACAATGCCAGCCTCCCCGGTTATGACGCGACCGATTTCACAGGCGAGAACATCTTGTCCGGCAAGCTGCTGTTGCAACCGGGGCAATAACTCCTCAGAGACAGAAATCAACACCCCGCCCGAGGTTTGTGGATCGCAGAGCAGATCGAGGGCTAAATTATCCAGCTTGACGGCCTGGACGGCCTTAGGCAGGTAATAATTACGATTGCGATGCAGACCCGCCGACAACAAACCGAGCGCCGCCATTTCGGCAACCTGCGGATAGACCGGCAGCGCCGCGCTGTTAATCTCGAAGCAAACGCCGCTGGCAGAGGCCATCTCCAGGCCATGGCCGAGCAAGCCGAAGCCGGTAACATCGGTCGCCGCACGCACGCCGATCGCCATACAGGCCGCGGAGGCGGCAGCGTTCAGGGTCTTCATCCCCTCAATCGCCACCGAGATCGCCGCCTCATCGACAACCTCCCCCTTCAGCGCAGTGGCCAGAATCCCGCAACCGAGGGGTTTGGTCAGCAGCAGTCGGTCACCGACGCGGCAATTGACCGAAGTCATCATCCTGTCTATATCGACAATACCGGTTACCGCCAGACCATATTTCGGCTCTTCGTCCTCGACCGAATGTCCACCGGCAATAACGGCCCCGGCCGCGACCACCCGTTCAGCCCCCCCCTTGAGAACCTCGGCCAGCATATCTTCGCCGAGTCCCATCGGGAAAGCGACCATGCTCAATGCGGTTAAGGGCGTAGCACCGACGGCATACAGATCGGACAGCGCATTGGCGGCGGCAATCTGGCCGAAAACAAAGGGATCATCGACCACCGGGGTGAAGAAGTCGATCGACTGCACCAGGGCCCGCTTCTCGTCGATGCGGAAAATACCGGCATCGGCAAAGGGGATATCCTGCGAGAGCAGGCGCGGATCGTTAAATTTTGGAATCTGACCCAGCACCTGGGTCAGGGCCTCTGGGCCGATCTTGGCGGCTCAACCCGAGCTGCGCGAAAGACCGGTCAGGCGTACCCTGTTGGCGTCCATCTCTACTCCTTGCTGCTGATTTTCAAGCAGGCCGTATGCTGTCACAATGCGGCCGGACTGCCAAGCGGAATTTATGCTGTGAGCGACGGAAGATTCCACGCCAGCCGAATATCCCCCTGACGCCGGGTGTACTTGCAGCCGTCGAACTGTTCGAGCAGCGCCTGGGCCAACTTACGACTACAGCCGATCAGATCCCGATACTGCGCCAGGCCCAAGCCCTCTTCCGTTGCAAAATGGCTGCAGAGTTTCTGCAGCGCTATCTCATAGGCCGAGCTGGACAGCAGACTTTCAGTGCTCAATCGAACCAGAGCACCCTGCCCGAGCAGATAGGCGAGTAACGGCTCGACCGCGAGCGCGTCGAGACCAAGGTCTTCGAGGGTCTGATTGAGGTTCGCAACCTGTAGCCCCTGCTGCTCGAAGCGCTGCAGAATCTGTTGCAGCAGTTCCTTCTGTTTGGCGCTGACCTGAGGTTGCCAGCCCGGGGTAGAGAACAGGTCCCCAATGACCTGCAGACGCCCGGCGGAGAGGAGATTTTCGAGCAACAGATCAAAACTTTTCAGCGCCAGCACTGCAGGCAGCCCGACCTTGAGGGTGGCGCGTGCTATGCCTTGAGCGAGGGGATTCAGCGCCAGCAGATCGGCACAGCGTTCCACCAGCTGATCGAGCCAGGCGTCATACTGGCGGGAAATCAGCCATTGTTCAGCCAACTGGCAAAGCTCACCGCTGCTGGTCAGTTCGTGCAGGTTCTGCCGCAGCGATTCGCGCGACAGGCCGGTCAATTTTTCAAGATCGCGCAGACGTGCGGCCTGGAGCTGTTCGACACCGTGCAAGACGGCACCACTGCTCCCCGTCTCGAGCTGCTGCAAGCGCTTGAGAACCTCGGGACGAAAGCGGCGGTGTTTGGCCGGGCCGGCGTCGAGGACCAGACCTCCACCGATACTGGTGACCGGCGAATAACTGCGGATGACAAAGGGATCACCCCGCCAGGCCGCCAGCGGACGATCCAGAACGATCTGCGCCAGCGTGCTGCCACCCGGCTCGAGGCTATCCGCTTCGAGCAAGACAACCCGACCGACCGCTCGGGCGGTCCCCAGATGAAAATGGACCGGATCACGAAATTTAAGCGCTCGCGGGGCCTCGGCTAACAGCTGAAGACGCACATCGATCCGTTCGGTGACCGCAAAGCGATGTGGGCTGGCGACCACCGAGCCGCTACGAAACCAGCTGCGTTCGGCACCGGCCAGATTGATCGCCAGCCGCTGTCCGGCTTGCGCAACCTCGACCTTCTGACCATGCACCTGCAGTTCGCGCACGCGCGCCTGCTTGCCGATCGGCAGGATCTCGAGTCGCTCGCCCGTCCGCACCGTCCCGGAGACCAGGGTCCCGGTCACCACAGTGCCGAACCCGCTGATGCTGAAGCTCCGATCGACCGGCAGGCGCACCGGTCCAGCGCTGTCGCGCTCAGGCAACTGAGAGATCGACTCGACCAGCTGATCGAGCAGCCCGGTCAATCCCAATTTCTGCCGGGCCGAGACCCGACAACAGGGTGCGGTGGCAAGGAAGGTTCCGGCGACCTGTTCGCGAAGTTCCTCCTCGACGATATCGAGCCAGTCCTCCTCGACCAGATCGATTTTGTTCAGCACCAGGATGCCACGCTTGATATTGAGCAGTTGCAAAATCTGCAGATGTTCCCGCGTCTGCGGCATGACCCCTTCGGCGGCATCAACCACCAGCAGCACCAGATCGATACTCGCCGCTCCCGCCAGCATCTGCGGGATGAACTTTTCATGACCCGGCACATCGACCACTCCGGCCAGACGGCCATCGGGCAGATAGAGGGGAGCGAAACCGAGCTCGATTGAGATACCGCGTTCTTTTTCCTGCTGGAGGCGGTCGGTATCGACCCCGGTCAGGGCCTGAATCAGGGAGGTCTTGCCATGATCGACGTGGCCGGCCGTGCCGATGATCACCGGTCTGAGATTGGTAGAATTCATGCTGGTGCGCAGCCGCTGGAATCGGTTCGGAACAGGGTCTTGAAAATCTCGACGATCGTCCGATCCTCGCCCGGGTCGACGGTCCGCAGGTTGAGCAGCAGTCGCTCCTCATGGATCCGTGCGACCAGTGCCGGCTCA
>JAUXIR010000147.1 GCA_030620915.1 Geopsychrobacter sp.
AGCGGTGGACTGGGGCGGGGTGAGCTGTTTATTTTCGGCTGCGTCCTCTCCTGGACGCTCTATTCAATCATCGGTAAATCGGCGATGCGCGGGCTTTCCCCGTTGGCGGCGGTCTGCTGGTCATCCATGGCGGGCACGCTCCTGTTGCTGGTCCCGGCTCTGATCTATGGCAGTCCGATTGAAGCACTCGGGTTCTCCTGGTCGGTCTGGCTGAGCATCGGCTATCTGGGTCTGTTCGGTACGGTGATCGGCTTCCTCTGGTATTTCGAGGGCATCCAGCAGATTGGCCCTTCTCGCGCCGCCGTGTTTATCAATTTTGTGCCGGTCAACGGCGTGTTGCTCGCGACGCTGTTGTTGGACGAACCGCTGGACCTCTCTCTGCTCGGCGGTGGTGCCCTGGTGGTGACCGGCGCTTACCTTGCCAATGCACCAAGGCCGATGTTCTGGCGTAATCACTGATTTGTTTGGCTGTTGTCGCTGTGCTCTTTTGGTCTTTTTGGATCGAGAGCAATTATGTGCGCCTTGCACCTACGCGCCCTGCGTCTGTGTTATATTTGTGCCGAGTATTGAGTAATATGGACGCTATCTGTGTGCAGAAAAAAAAGAGAGAGGGACATCATGAAAAAAGTAGTTCTGGGCGCGATTCTGGTTTTATTGATAACCATCGGCGGCGGAGTTTACTTCCTGCTGTCAAATCTCGATGATCTGGTCAAGTCGGCCATAGAAACCTATGGCTCAGAGGCAACTCAGACAACGGTACGGGTCGGGAGTGTCCAGATAGGACTGCAGGATGGCTCTGGGACGATCCGTGGATTGACAGTCGGTAACCCGCAGGGATTTACCTCACCGCAGCTGTTTTCCCTCGGTGAGATTGCGACACAGATCGATCTTGATTCGCTCTCTGGCGACCTGGTCGTGATTGAGCACATCACCGTGAGGGCGCCGGAGATCTTCTTTGAGTTGAACCAGGCGGGTAAAAGCAACCTGGAGGCACTCAAACAGAATCTTTCATCCGGTGGTTCGGGATCCTCGGCATCCTCCGCAAGCCAAAGCGGGGTGGGGGCGCCGAAGTTGATTATCCGCAAAGTGCTGTTTGTCGACGGGAACATCCACGCCAAGGTAGTGCCGCTCAGCAAGGATTACGAGCTGAAGTTGCCGAAAATCGAGCTGTCAAACCTTGGCGGGAACAGCGGTGCGACACCGGCCCAGATTGCCGATCAGGTCCTGAGGGTTTTAACCGATCGGGCCCTGGCCGAGATCAAGCAGCAGGGGATCGACCAGTATAAAGAGAAACTCGAAGCAGAAGTTAAGCAGCGGATCGATGAAGAGAAGCAGAAGCTGACCGAGAAGATCAACGAAAAGCTCGGTGAGCAGGTCGGAGACAAGTTAAAAGGGCTACTCAATTACTGAGTAACGGCATAAAACGGGGCCGGTGGGGAAACTTGCCGGCCCTGTTTTATGCCTGTCTACTCCGTAACTCAACGGCCGTAATGAAAAGGGTGGCGATGAAACTTCTAAGCTGTTTCCTTCTTTCTCTTCCCATAGCCTCAGGATCAGTGTGCTGCGATAAACGCATCCAGTTCGGCATGCCAGGCTTCTGGCTCAAAGGTGTCAGCTGTCGTCTCTTCTGCGAACAGCAGATCAACCAGATAGCGCGGCTTTTTGCCACCGATGTGCATCGCCTTGATGCATGAAACACAATAGACGACGACATCCTCTTCCGGCATCTCGGCGGCACGTTTGCGCATCTGTTCCTTGACCTGATCGATCGGGAGCTTGCCCAAAAAGCTGTCGCCGCAACAGGTGCTTTTGGTGCCGCTGTTCTCCGGCTCGATCAGGCTGATGTTCATCCGTTTAAGCAGGCTGCGGACCGCGTTGTGAACCCTCGGTTGATCGCGGGTCGGGCAGGCATCGAGGATCGCCATCTTTCGCCCCTGATAGTCGGGGAAGGGGAAACTGTCGCTCCGGGCTAAAATCTCCCACAAGGCGGTGGTGGTCGTGGTCTCGTAGAGCTCACGGAAGCGGCGGTCGCAACCGGCACAGACGTTGATAACATCTGTGCCGGTCGGTAACTGCGGATCATGGTGGCAGCAGATGCTGTGTTCTTCGAGCCCGGGAAACTCCGTCTGCAGCAGTTTCAGCAGCCTGGCGGCCAATTCGGGTCTGTAGATCAGCAGGGCACAGCCAGCAGAAAAAACTCTTTTCATAGTTATTCCTTTCAGCATTCAGCGCGATTCCTCAGCCGGCAAACTAGCATTTGTAGCGCAGTGTACCAACCCGATTCTTGCGATTTTCTGCATTCAGAGTTTTTTGGTAAAACAAAAGATTATAGATGTTTGGACTAGGGACGTTCGCTTTTGCCATCTTAATACTAAAAAAAATTAATAATGTTTCTTGATTCCAAAGCCAAAGCTGTCATGCTTAGCGATCCCTAATGAAAATTCCCAAGTAAACATTGCCCCTGTTAACTAATCGGCATTGATGCCATCCCTCGAGAGGAGAACAAGAGAATGAAGAAAGCTTTAGGACTGATTGTCGCCGCGATGCTGGTCTGCAGTTTTGCCGCTCCGGTTTTTGCCGCTGATGCACTGACCATCTGGTTCTCGCCCGGCTGGAAATCGAAGGCCGACAAGGCTCGTAACATCGCCAAGGAACTGAGTGCAGAGTCCGGCGTTGCCATCCGCCCGCGGATCGCCAAGAGTTATCCGGAAGTTCTGGCTGCCTTCTCCACCGATAAACCACAGCTGGTCTATGTCGGTTCCTTCGTCCAGGCCATCATCAAGGCTCGTGGTCTGGGAACCGCCCTGGTCCAGAATATCAACGGCAAGGATCTGTACAGCGGTGTGCTGGTCTATCCCAAGGGGGCTGACCCAGCGGCGATTCTGAAGAATTCACCGGCTGAAATCGCCTTTGCACGGGGTGCCTCCTCGGGTGAGTCGAGTGCCAAGGCTGCAACCGCCGGCAAGGCCGCGATCGGTGTTGCCAATCACGGTGCGACCTGCGGTGCGGTCAAGGCCGGTAAGGCCAAGGCCGGTGTGGTCAAGAACTGGTGGTGGGCCGCCAATAAGGGCAAGTTCCCTGAGCTGGATATGTACCTGATGCCGGGCATCTCGGTAAACCAGAATCCAGACAACGTGCTGACCGCTTCAAAAGCGGTCCCGGCTGATATCCAGGCCAAGATCACCGCCGCCGCCGTGGCGCGCAAGGCGGCCTTTGGCGCTCCCGAAATGGTCCCCTTCGATCAGTCCCGTCTGGCCGCCCCGCTGGCATTGATGGCAAAGGGTAAGATCGATCCAATGACTTATAGCTGGTAATTGGGTAAGGGCTCCGGCCGGCCAGTTCGGCCGGCCGGAGTCCGCGTCAAAGCACATCCTGTCAGGAGTCGTTATGAGTATCGGGAAAAAACTGATTTTGGCCATCTCAGTCACCCTGGCCGTTGCCTTCTTGGTGCTGGCCGTTCTCAATGGGGCCGGGATTAAAAGTAACAATTCGAAACTGGTCTCGTCGATCCTGACGCGTCTCGAAGCGGACAACGTGACGACGATTGAACGGCTGGAGGCCAATGCGGCCAGTGTTGCCAGTGAACTCGAAAAGGCGGATGAGACCGCTCGCCAGGTGATTCTCGATCTCTACAACAATTCATTCAATACCCTGATTGGTGCCATGGGCAATCAGATGTTCCCGATGATCGAGAGTTTTGACTTTGACGGGCCGAAGGATGTGGTCGAAAAGCTGATGGCCTCTGATCCTGCGGTGACCTGGGTCCGCCTGACCACCGCAGAAAACCCCGGCAGTGGCGACATCATGACCTTTGGCGAGTATTCGGACGAGGACGGCCGGTTGAGCTTCGGCAAGGAGACCAGGGGTGATTTTGCCTACCTGAAGATCGATATGCAGGTCAGTATGGAGGGGATGTCCGGTCTGGCAAAGGTATCTAAAATCTTCGGCCAGATCAATCAGCATAATCAGCAGCAGACCCGCGGTTTTGCCGAGACCAGTAAGGCGTCTCTGAGTCGTGCCGGTGACTTTGCCGTACAGATCGGCGAAGAGGGGCAGCAGGGTCTGATTACGACCAATGCGGTTCTGATGCTGGTGGCCCTGGCCCTTGTGTGTGTGGTCCTGGGCCTGCTGGTCAGAAAGATGATTTCTCAGCCGCTGGAACAGACCGTCGACATGCTCGATGAGCTTGAAAATGGGCACATCGACAAACGATTGAATCTGGATCGCAGCGATGAAATCGGGCGGATGGCCAAGGCGATGGACAGTTTCGCCAACAGCCTGCAGCATGAGATCGTGCAGCCGCTACAGCAGCTGGCTCAGGGGGACCTGACCTTCGAGGTCAGACCGCGCGATGATCGTGACGAACTGCGTAAGGCCTTGCAGCAGCTCGGTACAGACCTCAATGATATCATCTCCCAGATTCTGACCACCGGCGAGCAGATCAATGCCGGCAGCAGTCAGGTTTCCGATGCCAGCCAATCCCTCTCTCAGGGAGCGACTGAGTCCGCGGCTTCACTCGAACAGATCAGCAGCTCGATGAATGTCATCGGTCAGCAGACCACCCAGAGCGCTGAAAATGCCAACCAGGCCAATCAACTTGCTGCCAATGCCCGTAATGCCGCCAACATCGGCAGTACCGGAATGCTGGAGATGGTTGAGGCCATGGGTGAAATTAACGCATCCGGCCAGAATATCAGCAAGATCATCAAGGTCATCGACGAAATAGCCTTTCAGACCAACCTGCTGGCACTGAATGCCGCGGTCGAAGCGGCTCGGGCCGGTCAGCATGGTAAGGGGTTTGCCGTGGTTGCTGAAGAAGTGCGCAACCTGGCCGCACGCAGTGCCAAGGCCGCGAGCGAAACGGCGGAACTGATTGAAGGTTCGGTTGAAAAGGGGACCAAGGGGACGATGATCGCCGAAAGAACCGCAAGCTCGCTGGAAGAGATCGTCCAGGAGATTAGCAAGGTCACTGACCTGATCGCCGAAATTGCTGCCGCCAGTAATGAGCAGGCGCAAGGGGTGTCGCAGGTGAATCTTGGTCTGCAGCAGATAGACCAGGTTATTCAGCAGAATACCGCCAGCGCCGAAGAGAGTGCTGCGACCAGTGAGGAGCTCTCCAGCCAGGCTGAGCAGCTGCAACAGATGTTGCGCCGCTTTAGCCTCAAGCAGGGTACCCGGCAGTCATTCGCGTCGGCACCGCTAGGGGTTGCTCCTCAGCAGGCGAGCATCGGCTGGACCGATATTCAACCCCAGCAAATCCCGGAGCCGGATGAGACGATAACGCTGGATTAAGGCAAAACTTATTGACCCGTAATAAAAGAGCCGAAGGAAACTCCTTCGGCTCTTTTGTTACGGGTCAATAAGTTTTGCCTTAATCCAGCGTTATCGTCTCATCCGGCTCCG
>JAUXIR010000202.1 GCA_030620915.1 Geopsychrobacter sp.
ACCCCCAGACCACGGATTGCGACCGCAACCGCAACCGAACAGACGGTTCTGGTCGGGCTGTTTCGCGCCGACGTTCTCGATGCGATACGCAAACATCCAGCCATAGCGTCCAAGATTCTGCTTGGACTGACCCGGGTCCTCAGCGAACGCCTGCAGCATGCCGGTTTACGCCTGCGCGAACAGAGCTACGCCCATCTCGCATCGGTCAATGAGGACCAAGCATGACAGCCCTGCCACGGCCGACCGGTCGTGCAAAAAACCTGGTACTGTATCTCGTCTTGAGTGCCGGGATCGCCACGGGCATCACCATTTTCTCGTCGGCCACGACAGTTGTTGACTGGATAGAGACCGCAACCAGCGGCCTTTTCCTGCCGGTCCTGATCTCGCTGATCGTCACCTTCCTGCTTGACCCATTGGTTCAGATTTTCGAACGCAGCCAGATCAGCCGCACCAGCAGTATCTTTGCCGTCTATGCCATTTTGCTGACTTTCTTCATCATCCTGCTGACCCTGATCGGTCCGCCCAACTGGCAGAGTATGCTCGATGCCTTGCGCGCCGATTTCCCACGCTATATTTCCCGCGTGCTGGAATACCTGAATAGCCTGCTTGCCAGCCTGCACAACCAGTTCCCCTACCTTGAAAACTACGACATCTCCGGCAAGGTTCGCCAATGGGCGCAAGAATTTCTGGGCCTCATTCTGCTCGAGACCCCGCGTTCGGCGCTGCGCATCGGCAGCCTCTTCCTGCTGGTCCCCCTCTTCTCATTCTTTTTTCTACGCGACAGCCGGCGTATCATGCGCAGCCTGATCTCCCTGACGCCCAACCGCTATTTTGAAATGGTCCTCGATATCTACGACCACGTCAGCTGGCAACTGGCACATTTTATTCGCGGCCGCATCCTGGAGGCGCTGCTGATCGGTATCGTCGTCTGGTTCGGCCTGTCGTTGACCGACATCCGCTATGCCCCCCTGCTGGGCGTAATCGCCGGCGTGACCAATCTGGTGCCATACATCGGGCCGATCGTCGGCATGATTCCCGGGCTGGTCATTGCCTTGGTCGACCTCGGCGTCGGCCCGCAGTTCTGGTGGATATTCTGCGTCTACCTGCTGATCGCCCAGGTGATTCTCGATAACTTCATCCTGATCCCGATCCTCATCTCCCGCGTTTCGAACCTGCATCCACTCTGGGTTATCCTGGCCATCGTCATGGGCGGCAAGCTCTATGGTGTCCTCGGCATGATCATCGGTGTTCCGATCGCCAGCGTCATCAAAATTGCAATTATCGAAATTCGTCACTACCGCAGCAGCTTCAATTCTGCGCGTGGCGTGCTGACGATTCCTCGCGAATAGACCGCTGAGCGGTTTTACTGATCTGGTAAATAACCAGAAAATTTAAATCCACAACAGCCGGGATATTCCGACAACCTCTCGGACCCTTTTCAACCAGATAACCGGATTTCCGTGGAAAAAGTTTCGCGCTTGTGGTTATATTCTCTGCCGAAATAACATAAATTGAGATTTTACGGAGTTACCGCCATGTATAGCTGTTCAGACCTCAAAAAAGGCCTCAAAATCCTCATCGATAATGAGCCGCATGTCATTGTCGGCTTTGACTTTACCAAGCCGGGCAAAGGGCAATCGCTCTACAAATGTAAACTGCGCAACATGGTGACAGGCTCCCTCTTCGACCGCACCTACCGCTCGGGAGAAAACTTTGTGCCTGCCAGTCTCGTCGAGAGCGACATGCAATTTCTCTATCAAGACTACAGCGGCTACGTCTTCATGGAACAGAAGAAATCTGAGCAGACTGTGCTCACCGAAGATGTCCTTGGCGATGACAAGTACTTTCTGGTCGATAACATGGAGGTCAAGGTGTTGATGTTCGACGAACGGGGCATCGGCCTTACCCTGCCGATCTTCGTCAATCTGCGTGTTACGGTTTCAGACCCCTGGGTCAAGGGTGATACGGCGGCGGGCAACAATAAGCCCGCAACGGTAGAGACCGGCTACAACCTGATGGTCCCTTCTTTTGTCGACGAAGGTACCCTGATTCAGATCGATACCCGCACCGGAGAATATGTGACCCGGGTCAAGGAATAAGATGGCCCCTGGCCTGACCGAAAAACATGATCGCCTGATACAAAGAGCTCGGATCATCCAAACGATCCGGGCTTTCTTCATTGAATCCGCATTTCTCGAAGTTGAGACACCCCAACGAATTCCACTCAACGCCCCGGAAGCGAACATCGCACCAATCCTGAGCGGCAACTGGCAACTGCAAACATCCCCCGAGCTGGCGATGAAGAGACTCCTGGCGGCAGGCCATGCTAATATTTTTCAGATCAGCCACTGCTGGCGCGATGAGGAGCGTGGACGCAATCATCTGCCTGAATTTACCATGCTCGAATGGTACCGTAGCCACTGCGACTACAGCCAACTGATGACCGATTGTGAAAACCTCTTTCGTTACCTGGTGCCACAGGCACAAATCGACTACCAGGGGCACAGGATCGTTCTGGACCAACCCTTTGAGCGCCTCAGCGTCACCGAGGCCTTTGCCCGCTATACCGACAGCAATCCACAACAAGCTCTCGCTGAGGATCGTTTTGATGAACTGATTGCCTTCACCATTGAACCCCGACTCGGTCTGGACCGTCCGACCATCCTCTATGACTACCCGGCCGAACTTGCCTCCCTGGCACGCCGCAAAACAGGACTGCCGGAACTGGCCGAACGTTTCGAGCTCTATATTGCCGGTCTCGAACTTGCCAACGCATTTTCAGAACTGACCGATCCAGAAGAACAACGACAGCGCTTCTGCAAGGAAATGGCTAGCAGCTCTGCAAGCGAAAACGGCCAGCCCCTGCTCCCCGAACCCTTCCTCTCCGACCTGCTCAAAATGCCTCCAGCTGCGGGTATCGCTCTCGGTGTCGACCGTCTCGTCATGCTACTGACAGACAGTCGCTCAATCGATCAGGTCGTCGCCTTCACCCCGGAAGACCTGTAACAACCGCCAGGCCCAGAATCTCTTCCCCTCTCGACCTCACGTCAAATAGGTTACAATTTCCCCTTTAGCGCATAACACTATTCTATTTCAGTCTAAACCATTGAAGATACACAACTCCCTGTTTTATCCGGCTTAGTGACCATTATTTTCACCTAGCGAAACATGGATTTTCAATATCTTTTTTAGTTGACATGTTTTTATAACAACGTATTATGGCGCGAATCAAAAAGCACACTATCGCGCATTTTATATCAACCGTTAGTCCATATTATCTTTGAATTTCAACCAGATAGCGCGGTAAGTTTTTTAGCTCATCGTTATTTAGCCCATTTGGGCTTGTTTTGCTTCAGCCATAGATGCTGACTTGTTAAAAGAGAGGAGCTTCACCATGGGACACGGACCCGCAGTAAAACTGGGCAAGGACAATGCGTCCGCCTATAAGACCAAGCTAGGGGTAAGGATGTTTATCGCCTACACCCTGGTCTATGCAACCTTCGTTGCAATCAACGCCACCAGCCCGCAAACGATGCAGTCGGTCGTTCTCGGACAGACCGCCGCAGTCATCTGGGGCTTCGCCCTGATCGGCCTGGCACTGGTCATGGCCGTTATCTACAACCATTTCTGTACCCGCGCTGAAGTGCGGATGAACAGCTAAGGAGGACGGCAACATGGTTTATACACAATCCCCGTTGGCCATCGGCCTCTTTATCTTTTTCGTTTCATTCGTGCTCGGACTCTCCTTCTATCTGGCGCGCCGCACCAGTTCAGCTGATAGCTACTACGCTGCCGGTGGCAACATCCACTGGTTCACCAACGGTGTCGCCTTCGCCGGTGACTACCTGTCGGCAGCCTCCTTCCTCGGTATTTGTGGCATGATCGCAACCGCCGGCTACGATGGCTGGATGTATTCGATCGGCTACCTGGCGGGCTGGGTTGTCGCCCTGTTCCTGGTCGCCGAGCCGATGAAGCGCCTCGGCAAGTACACCTTTACCGACGCCCTCGATTCCAAGTTCAATTCGAAGGCGATTCAGCTGACCGCCGCCATCTCGACCCTGCTGGTTTCGGTCTTCTACCTGATTCCGCAGATGGTCGGCGCCGGCGTCCTGGTTCAACCACTGCTCGGCCTGCCTCACTGGGTCGGCGTCTGTATCGTCGGTATCGTGGTTACGATTATCGTTTCAACCGCCGGTATGGCCTCTACCACCTATGTCCAATTCTTTAAGGGTGCACTCCTGCTGATCATGTCTTCCGTTGTTGTTATATACGTCTTGACGCAGGGTCTCTCAACCTCACCAACCAACAACGGTCAGCC
>JAUXIR010000163.1 GCA_030620915.1 Geopsychrobacter sp.
AACTTTTTGCCGCCGAGCGCGCGCGTTTCCAGCATCTGTATCTGACCATCCCGCGCGCGCGGCAAAAAACCGAAGCCCTTGCGGCTCGCCGCATAGAAAAGCAGCAGCAACCCGACCACCACACCCAGCGCCCCCAGCATTTTAAGTGCAGGCATCAACAGGCTTTCCGAAGTCGCGGTCCCGTTAGCGGCGTGAATAATTTGCGGGGCCAGTGTCAACAGACCGACAGAGAGAAGTCGTCTCATGTGCCGAGATTCTCGATCCGCTCTGCGGGGCTGACAACATCGGTTAAACGCAGGCCGAACTTTTCGTTGACCACGACTGCTTCACCCCGCGCAATCAGTCGCGAATTAACATAGAGATCAAGCGGCTCCCCCGCCAGTTTTTCGAGCTCAATCAGGGTTCCTTCCTGCATCTGGAGCAGATCGCGAACCAGGATACGCGCACGACCAACCTCGACTGAAACCTGCAATGGGATATCGAGCAGCAGCTCAATCCCTTGTTCGCCCTGAGGCCCTCTGATCTGACCGGCGCTATTGGGAGCAATCTCAGTTGTGACTTCGTTATTTTCTACCATTGTCAACCTCCAGCAGGGATCTCCCCGGTTACTAGTATGGCTTTTTTACGCGCCTGGACTCCGGCTATCCCCTGGAATTTAGGACGACCCTCTACCAGAAGCTTCAGCGGGCTGTCGGGTCCGCAGTTCAATTCGATGACATCTCCGACTTGAAAATTAAGAATATCGCGGACCCGCAGGGTTATTTGCGCCAGTTGGGCCTCGACCTCGACCTCCATCATATCGAGTTCACCCTGGATCGCTTGCTGCCACTGATTGGCCCGCACGGCCGACATCGGCAGTGCCTTTTCACGCTGTTTCTCAACCAATGGCTCCAGTGCCGAATGAGGCAGGACCAGAATCACCTCACCCTCAATGGTATCCAGACTGGTCTGATAACGTGCAACCAGCACCCCGGCATCTGCGCCGATATGGGTGAGCAGGCGCAGATTACTTTCAATCTTGAGCAAATTCGCTTTGATCTCCAGCGTCGGTGCAAAACTTTTTTCCAGGTCTGGGCAGCTATCGCTGATCACGTCGTGAATCACATTCAATTCGATGGCGGTCATCGCTCGATCGGGGATCTTTTCCGAGTCGGCCGATCCCCCCAGAACCAATTCGACCAGACCGTATGAGATCTTCTCATCGAAAATCACCATGCCGTTGCCACGCAGCGGTTCAAGCTCCACGATGCCGATGGCTCCGTGTCCCGTCAGTTTTTGCAGCAGGGCATCGAAGGTCATCGATTCAAAACCGGCCAGCTTGGTAACAACCGCCCGTTGCAGTCGGTTTGCTAATGAATTCGTATAGTTGCGCGCAAAAGCCTCGAGGATAAGGTCGAAATTGGGCAGTTTCCAGTTCTCGGGGCCCTGCGAGCGAAACAGGCTCACCCGGCTGATACTGGGCTCAGAGACCGCATCCGCGCTCGAGGTTTCGATTTCGACCTCGCCATGCCTTACGGCAGAGAGCAGATCGGCAATTTCATCTTTGCTGAGTATTCGTTCCACAGGCTCTCTCTACTGAACGACAAAATCGGTGAAATAGATCCGCTTGACATTGCCCCTACTGAGGATCTCGTTGATCCGGTTGAGAAGTTCTGCCCGCAGCTGCATCTTCCCCTGCATATCGCGCAGCTCCCCAAAGGTTTTGTTGCCAATCAACAGCAGGATGGCGTCCTGAAGTTGCGGCAGTCGCGCAGTGATTTCGTCGGCGGTGGTTAGAGAATCGACCTCGAGGGTGATCGCCGCCTTCAGATAGCGGTTCTCCTCATCATCCAAAATATTGACAATGAAGGTATCGATCGTGACCATCGGCCCGATCATTTTGGCATTGGCAGCCATTGCCGCCGCTTCGGCCTCGGGATCCGATTTCTGCTCCTTATCGCCGAGCAGAAAAAAAGCCGCGCCACCACCGATGATTGCCAGCAGAACAACAACGGCAATAATAACAATCAGCTTCTTATTGGAGCCACCGGCCCCTTTCGAGGCATCTGCTGCATCTTTTCTCGCCATGGTTTATCCCTTGTCTCAGTCGGTTGTCCGTTATGAAGCGTTCATTCAAAAACCTGGTAGCCCCTGCGGCTAGAAGGGCGCCTGCTCACTGGCATCGATCAGGTAAGGCAGTTCATCATTCGGCCCGCCCTGACTTGCCAGCACAAATTCAACCCGCCGGTTCAATGCACGTTCGGCCTCGGTGTCGTTAGGAAAGAGCGGCTTCTGCGATCCGTAGCCGGTTGCCGCCAGACGATCGAGCGGCAGCAACTGATTGCCGGCCAGATAACGCAGGACCGAAACCGCACGCATGACCGAAAGATCCCAATTGGCCATTTCATCGCCCTGGTTGTCGGTATGACCCTCAATCTTCAGATTGAAAGGCAAAGGGCTCACCAGCTCGGCCACCTTCTGCAGAACCGGGTCGGCCGCGGGGTTGACGCTGCGCTCGCCGGACAGGAAAAGGACTGAGTCATTGATCCGCAGAATCACCGCCCCACGATCCTTGACCAGGGTGATCTTTTCATCGAGCTTCAACTCGACAATCTTAGAACGCAGCCGGCGATAGACCCTGGTTGGCGCATCGTCCTGGATCGGCGCAAAGGTGACGACACTCGGAGGGGATATGGTCTGACTGCTGTTGCTCGAGAGCACACCAAAGGCCCCGGCCAGCGAACCGCTCGCCTGCCTGAACTTGATCTTGTCCATCGAGGCCATCGACATCAGCAGGACGAAAAAGGTCAGCAACAGGGTCACCATGTCGCTGAAGGTGACCATCCACATCGGGGCTCCAGCCGGAGCTTTTTTCTGCTTCCTTGCCACCCTGTTTCGCTCCTATCTGAAGTTGCTCTGGCGCTGACCGGGCGCAACAAAGGCATGGAGCCTCTGTTCCATCAGCCGCGGATTCTCGCCGCCCAGAATCGCCTTCATCCCTTCGGCAATCAGGGTCTTGACCAACACTTCGCCACTCGAGCGCAGCTTGAGTTTGGCGGCGATCGGCAGACAGATGACATTGGCCAGGGTGGCACCATAAAAGGTGGTCAACAGGGCGACCGCCATCGCCGGGCCGATACTCGAGGGATCGTTCATGGTCTGGAGCATCTGGACCAGGCCGATCAGGGTTCCGATCATACCCATCGCCGGGGCATAGCCGCCGATCGAGGAGAAAATTTCAGCCCCCTTGTCGTGCCGCTCCATGATGTATTCGATCTCCCGCTCAAGCATCTCCTTGAGCGCCTCGGGTTCCTGTCCGTCGACTGCCATCTGCAAGCCCTTCAGAAAGAAATCATCATCGATCTCATTCATGACCGACTGCAGACTGAGGATTCCCTCCTTGCGGGCCTTGCCTGCGAAGGAGATCAACTTTTCGATCGTGTCTTGCGGGGGCAACTCCTTGACAAAAAAGGCCTTACGCGCGACACCGATTGCACCGAAGATCTCGCCGAAAGGGTAGGCCACCAGGGTGATCCCGAAGGTGCCGCCAAAAACAATCAGCGACGATGGCAGATCGATGAAAATCAGCAGTGAACTATTCTGAAGAATGGCACTAACCAACAATATGAAGCAGCTGATAATACCAACGAGAGTAGCTAAATCCATGAACAATCCCCATTACGGTTAGCGGCGGGCGGGCTGAATATCAGACCCCTATAAATCCACCTCGGGCGTGTCAATACCCCTCTCAATAGGCAAGGAATATGCCACCCTGAGAAACCCTCAATGTTTGTTTTTTTGTTCTGTAATTTCGAAGTCTTAGCCGCGACAGACCGGAGCCATTGCCGGCTCAAAAAAAAATGCCGCCCCAACCAAGGGAGCGGCACATGGAATTGTCATGATTTTGACCGGACCAGTTAACGCTTCAGATTGATGACCTCGGCGAGCATTTCATCGGTGGTGGTGATGGTCTTTGAGTTGGCCGAGAAGCCGCGTTGGGTGGTGATCATCTTGACAAATTCCTGCGCGAGATCGACATTCGACTGCTCAAGGGCGTTAGTGAAGATGCTACCGACCCCCGAACCGACGGTTCCGGTGACTGCAGGGCCCGACTGGTCACTGACCGCCCACATGTTGCTGCCGATCTTGTCCATCGCACCCGCATTGGTAAACTTGGCCAGGGCCAGACGCATCAGCTTGCGCGGTTGGCCGTTGGAAAAATTACCGATCACGTTGCCATCATCATCGATAATCAGCTTAACCAGAGAGCCGGTCCCATAGCCGTCCTGCTCCTGAGAGACCACCACCGAAGGGCTGGCATACTGGGTGGTCTGCATGTCAAACGTGACCTGCTGGGTCTGTACTGCACCGTTGCTCCAGGCCAAGGCCCCCGCAGTTGTCTGGGCGACGGGAGCCGGGATAATCGGATCACCGGCGGCATCATAAAGGGGGTTGCCGTCGATTGCAGTCAACAGGCCACTGGCATCGAAGTCGAGAGTGCCACTGCCGACAATGGTCAAGTTCCCCGCGGTTCCACCCGTGAGCTCACCACCATCAACCACCGAGTTCCATTCCCAGGACTGATTGGCATTCTTGGTGAAGAAGGTCGACATCAGATGGGTACTGCCGAGGCTGTCAAACAGACGGATCGACGTGGCGGAATTCGATGTCCCCGACGGATCGGTCGGATCGAACCTGGTTCCGCTGATGCCGACCCGCATATCATTAATTGCCGTGAGCGTGGCGGTATCTGGTGGCACGGCAGCCAATGCCGCCGCTTCATCGACCAGGGCCTGGGCAAGAGCCGCGGCCTGCTCAGGAGCACCGGTCGGGGTGGCGATCAGATTTGTATATGCTGTCGCATCGGGCACCGGGACAGGCACCAGGCCATCCAGGGTGGTGGCGCTGGCAGCGATTCCGGGGATAGCAAAGGCCTGGGAGTCGGAGTCGAGGTTGGTGTTATAGGTGACGTTGGCGGTCGGCCCGGCCGCGGTGAATGATTGGGTATTGGCCCTGACCGGGGTCAGGTCGCCGAAGGTGTTGCCGTTAAGATCCAAACTATAGCCCATCAGGTTGTAGCCTTCCGGGTTGACCAGG
>JAUXIR010000106.1 GCA_030620915.1 Geopsychrobacter sp.
CAAATCCGTGCTTCTCCTGCTTCCACTGCTCAACCTTGTTGATCGTCGCCATCTGCTTAACTTACCGATACAGAGCAATCAGTTATTCCACCATACAACCGTAGAATTCGGCCACCTATTGGCACGTGGACTTATAGTGCATCTCACATGCCACGCGATGCACCGCGCGGAGAGAAGGCCTTGACCATAACCCGAGATTCTGACCAAAACAGTTATAAACAGGCACACTTACACTCAGCCCCCCCCCCCAGCTGGCGTGCCACATAGCAGAAGCAGAGTGGCAGGCGAATGCCCAAAAATTGAGCAACTCCTTGCTCGATTTCCATGCAGCCAACGGCAGTACCAGCAACAGGAGGTCATTGTGGAGAAGGGGATAGTTCCGTAGATTCAGTGGGGCCTACCATCGAATTCTGTTGATGGCGGGTCACCCCTTACAATTTATGCTGTCACCCTGATCCGTATCTGGACTTCACAGATAAATTCGTTATATTTTGCAGATAGATATAGTACTTCGGAGGCGATATGAGACCGCGAATCATTATCATTGAAGATGACGAACGTTGCCAGGAATTGTTGAGCATGGTGTTGGAGCGCAAGGGCTATGAGGTAATCAGTCTTTCCGAGCCTGGCGTCTGCCCACTCTATATGGACGCGGAATGCATCTGTACCAGCGAACAGGCCTGCGGCGATTTCCTGATCACCGATAACAGAATGCCTCGCATGACGGGACTTGAGTTTATTGAGCTCCAGAGTCGCCGGGGCTGCAAGGGAATTATCGGCAACAAGCTGGTGGTCTCGGGGACCTGGACACCGAGCGAGCTACAAACGGCGGAACGTCTCGGCTGCAATGTGATGCATAAACCCTATAACTTCAACTCGATCCTGGACTGGCTTGAGGAACGAAAGAATCGAATCCCTCCAGGGCGGGAATTGATCGGTTCGGCAGCCTTCTAACAGAGCACACCAAATCGGGACAGTTGGGGACAGCGGGCACCTAAACGTTGTCACCTCGGGCCGATGACGCAGCTTCGGATCAAAGGGACTTATTTAGCCTGCGTGATCATAAGTCGCGAATAATAAAGCCCATATTGCCGATCATGACTTTCTCGTTCTTATCACCCAACCACAACCGCACCGAACGTTCGCCAACCATTTCAAAGCGCATACTTTTATCCTCAATGCTCGCAACCTTACTGCCGGCTTCGGTATAGACCTCAACGACCCGATGGGTGCCGACCGTATCCGCTTTCAAGTCGTAAACCTTCTGCTGAGCGCTCTCACAACCGAACATAAGCAGCGACATACTCAGTACTGAACCAACCAATAATCCCTTCATGGTATTCCCTTTCTTTGAGGCATTTATGACTCTTGCCATATTCCATGGCAGCACAAGAAAAATGGGTCAGATTTTATCGGCGGATAAAGCCTTACACTGGCCATCATTTCCCCAAGTTTGCAACTTTGCAAGCCAGACCCCGCGAATTTTTGCTTTTTATCCAGCAGGCCTGCCCCCTATGTTTTATGCCAACAGGTCTCCCGCCCCGGCTCCGGCCGACGTGGAATCAGGGTTGCCAGCAACAATGAGATTACCGCCATCGCGGCACCGAGGGAGAAAACCAGGGCGTGCGAGCTCAACCAGATCAGGCCGAACAGCGCGGGGATACCGACAGCGGCGATATGATTGATGGTAAAGCTGACGCCTGCCGTCGAGGCGATATCTGCCGGGTCGGCAATTTTTTGAAAGTAGGTTTTCATGCTGATCGACAGGGCAAAAAACAGGTGATCGAGCACGTACAAACTGGCAGCAATCCAGCCGCTTTCCACCAGCGCGTAGCCACAGAAAATCAAGCTCAGTCCGGCATATTCCAGCACCAGGGCATTGCGGTCACCGATCCGCGCGATCATGCGCCCGATCCGGCGGGCAAAGATCACGTTAATCGAGGCATTCAACAAAAACAGCAGGGCAATTTCAGTGACCGAGTAAGCAAATTTTTCGACCATCAGAAAGCCGGCGAAGACCATGAATATCTGCCGTCGTGCGCCCGACATAAACGTCAGCGCGTAATATAACCAATAGCGGCGGCGCAAGACCATATGCTTATGCTGAACGGTCTGTTGGGCAAGGGTGGGGAAAGCAAGCCAAGCCAGCAGGGCGAGGAGCATGGTCGAACCACCAAAAATCAGGTAGAGCCAGCGGTAGTCAAGATCCAACAGGCTTGTCCCCAGCCAGATCAAAAAGAACGCGATGATCGCCGCAAAAGATCCGACCGCAATCAACTGGCCAAAGATTTCGGCAGCACGGTCCTTGGCCACCCACTGCTGGGTCAGGGATGTCTGCATGGTCTCGTAGTAGTGAAAACCGATCGACATCAGCACCGTGGTCAAATAGAGCCCGACAATCGAAGGGAAGAACCCGGTCAGGGCGGTGCCGAGGCCGAGCAGCAGCAGGGCCAATATCGCCAGAGTCTGTTCCCGCAACAGCAGCAGCAAAAAAACCACGCCGAAGGCGAGGAATCCTGGAATTTCGCGTAGCGATTGCAGAATCCCGATCTCGCGGCCGCTGAATGCCGCCTGTTCAATGGCGAAATTATTCAACAGCGCCTGCCAGGCCGCGAAACTCAAGGGCACCGCGAAGGCCATCAGCAGGAGTAACATCTCTGGCCGCTGCCAGTCTCTGGGCTGTTTTTCAGGCATAAAGCATGACGATCTACTCTTCGAGGTTTGAAGGAGGGGAAAAGGGAGCCTGGCTCCGCAGAGGCCTGCCCCCCTCAGCTACTTCGCCCCTGGCAATGTGATAAGCAGGGTATGGGGTGAGTCCGCGTGCTTGAGATCGTGGGCGCGGATCAGAACCTGGGTTATCCCCTCGGGGATATCCACCCCGCTCAGGGAACGGGTGAACGGCTGTTCATCCACATGGGGGTGCAACAAAACCCGGACGCCGATTCGGGTCTTGCCGTCCGGGGTCCAGATTTCCCAGCGGTCAGCGAAGTGATTCCAGCCTTCATCCGGATGCTCAAGGGTGACGCTGAACAGATAGCTGTCGCTGAAGAGTCCAAGTTCAGGTCTCGCCACCGCATCGAGAATCTTAACCTCATCAGCCTTCACCAACTGACTTCCACAAAGTACACCAACCATCGCCAGGAACAAAACCACAAACCGCATCATCTCTTCCCTCCATGACATGTCTCTCCTGTTTTCAAAAAAGGCCAATATAGCTATTCTACCTGAAAAAGAAGAACTGCCTCTCAGGTAGCTGGTTCAGTGCAGATCCTCGGCTGCCCCCCTCTGATTGACGATATCAGGTAAAATTGAAGCTAAGGTCGTACCCTGGTAAAAAATTGGAAGTTTCAGCGATGTGCGCTCGCCAGTCAAACCCGCATATTCTCGGCAAATCGCGCAGCAGAGAGCTGTTCCTGATTGTATGGACAAGATTCTGCCGCCTGGTGGTCAGGGTCTTCTACCGGCGCTTTGAAGTGGTCGGGGCTGAATGGATCCCCAAGGATGCCGGGCTGCTGCTCTGTGCCAATCATGTCAACGCCCTGGTCGATGCCGTTGTTCTGCAGGCATCCATCGAGCGTCCCATCTGCCCGCTGGCGCGCAGTGGCCTGTTTCAGAATCCCCTGCTACGCCCGATTTTGACCTACATGGGAGCGGTGCCGATCTATCGACGCAAGGCGGTCGATGCCGATCTCTTACGCAATGATGATTCCTTCTCCCAGTGCTATCGCCTGCTGGGACAGAACGAGGCCCTGATTGTTTTTCCGGAGGGACAGAGTCATTCCGACCCCCAACTACACAACCTGAAAACCGGCGCCGCCCGGATTGCCATGGGCGCCATAGACTTGAACATCGAACCGCCGGTTGTCCTGCCGGTCGGGCTCACTTTCATGCGCAAGGGCTCTTTTCGCGGGGATGTGCTGGTGCACTATGGTCAGCCGGTTGACCTGAAACTACCCACGCAAATCGCGGAGCGGGAGGCGGTCGCCCTGTTGACCGAAAGAATCCGGCAAGGTTTGCTGGCCGTGACCTTGAATGCCGATTCCTGGCAGGATATCGACCTGGTCAGGCAGGTGGAAAGGTTTTCAGCCTTGCGCCACGGCAAGTTTCACCAGGGCAACCTGGCGCAGAGATTTCATGCGTTGCAACGCCTGATTGAAGGCCATCTACTGCTGCTGGCCCATGTACCGTTGAAACTCAGGGCCTTGGCTCGGCATCTGCGGATGTTTGAGCGGCTGTGCAACTGCTGCGGGATCAAGGACTACCAGCTGACGGTCAAACTGCGCCCGCTGATTATCGGCCTCTATGCCTTGCGGAGCCTGGCGGCCATTCTGTTAGGGTTGCCCATTGCCCTCTGGGGCGCCATCAACCGCAGCCTGCCTTTTAGCCTGACCCGGCATCTGTCACGTCGGATCGCCAACGGTATGGACCAGTACGACACCACCAAAATCCTGCTGGGACTTGCCCTGTTCAGCCTGTTCTGGTCGGTGCAGGTGTTCGCTGTCTCCGCCGTGTCGGCTACGACTGGGCGCTGGTCTATCTGGCCAGTCTGGGTATTAGTGCCCCCTTCGCACTTAAGATGCACAGTGAATATCTTTATTTGTTCGATACCCTGAAAATGTTTGTCCTGTTCCTGCGCAAACATCAAATCAAGGATTATCTGCAGCTAAAACACCAGGAGATCGAACTGGAGCTCACCAGGCTGATCCGCATTGCCAACCGGTTGACACTAAAGCGCGACAAGAAAGCACCCCATTGGCCAGAGGCAGGAGTAAAAAAAAGAAGGGATTCGAGGATGAGCTGAACAACTATGCACTGAAAGTGCATAGGTTCGGAGGGGACTGAAAGTCCCTTAAAATCAAAGGAGAAGATCGTCATCCTTGCGAATGCAGGGATCCACGCCTCATAAAACCACTGGATTCCCGCCTGCGCGGGAATGACAAAAATGAATAGCACCTGAAAGGCTTGGACTAAAGTCCATAGTTTTAACTAGCGTGATGGAACAATAAATCTGTTCAATTTTTTTTCTAAAGTCCCTTTAGCTGGAAAACAACAATTTGATAGACGCGATTAGTGATCTGCTCTAACTTCTTACGGATGACTAAGAAATATTTGTTTGAATATCAGCCTGGCGTGGACCGACGAAAGGAAAAAGCCCTGCGGATGATCTCCGAGGGCTCTACACATGCCGAGGTCTCCCTCCAACTCCGAGCCAGCTATAAAACCCTGGCCACCTGGCTCAAGTCGGGTTTACCCGCTGGTGATCCAGATCTCGATCAGCTCTCTTTCGTTGATGGCCTTACCGAGCGCGAACGCCAAAGCTAACCGTTACTCTTTGAGAATTAAGCATGCGGCCCATGGAACTCCCCGAAAAAGGGAAAAGTCCTTAATTTTTCGGGTGTACCTCAAAGAAAATAATCAGCCCGCCGGTCAGCGAAAAGAGAACAGATCTATTGTCCATACCAGCGTCGCGACCATGCCGTTCATCAGTCGATCAGCCCGCAAGCCATCCGCGTCCCGCCGCCGCCTAGTTTCTGCGGAGGGTCGGAATAATTGTCACCATCGGCATGGATCATCAGGGCCCGCCCCTTGATATCAGCCATTTTCAGGCGCGGAGCCAGCACCGCAGCGGTCGCATTGCCGGTTTCATCAACATAGACCGCCGGCAAATCGCCCAGATGGCCGTCACCCCAGGGCGGTCCGTGATGATTCGCATTTTGCGGGTCAAAATGACCGCCAGCCGCTAATCCTGCGACCCTCCTGCCCTGCTTCTCAGCTGACGCACAACTTGGATTCTGATGAACATGAAAACCGTGCAGGCCGGGGGTCAACCCTTGCAGGGCCGGGGTAAACACAAGGCCGTGGGAGATCTCATGGATAGCGACCGTGCCGGCGCCCCTGACACTTCCCCCGACATCAAGCAAATCGACCGACACCTGGGTTTCCGCAAGACCGTTCGAAACGAGAAAAAGCAGGATCAAGAACGATAAGTTTATTCGCTGAGCCTTCATATCAACTCCTCCGATCTAGCATGATGAATGTCCCCTCTTCGCTTACATTCTACTACTGAATGACTCCTCGATGTCAG
>JAUXIR010000008.1 GCA_030620915.1 Geopsychrobacter sp.
GAGCAGCACCGGGTGGATCTTGCCGGAGATGGTCCCCTTGCGCAGTGCGGCGATCAAACGTTGGTTGTCAACCGGGCGGCCTTCCAGGTAATCATTCAGAATCTGTTCGTCGAAATCTGCAGCGGCTTCGATAATCAGCTCGCGGCCGCGCGCGATCTCTGCGGAAAGGGCTGGGTCGGCCGCTTCAATCTGCAGGCTGCGGCCCTGATCCTCTTCGGCAAAGAGAATCTGCTGACCACTGAGAAGATCAACAACACCACTGAATTTTTCCTCAAAACCGATGGGGAGTTGGAGCAGTACCGGTCTGGCGGCGAGCTTTTCAGTGAGGTCGCTTAGGACCTTCTGATGGTCGGCACCGATGCGATCCATCTTGTTGATCAGGCAGATGCGCGGCACCTGGTAGCGGTTGGCTTGACGCCAGACAGATTCGCTCTGGGGTTGAACCCCTTCGACCGCACTGAAGATGGCGATGGCGCCGTCGAGGGCGCGCAGGGAGCGTTCAACCTCGATGGTGAAGTCGATATGGCCGGGGGTGTCGATCAGGTTGATTTTCAGATCGTGCCACCGGCAGCAGGTGGCACTGGCGGTGATGGTGATGCCGCGCTGTTGCTCCTGGTCCATCCAGTCCATGGTCGAAGCGCCATCATGCACCTCACCCATCTTGTGGATTTCACCACTGTAGAAGAGGATTCGCTCAGAGACGGTGGTTTTCCCCGCATCGATATGCGAGATGATACCGATATTGCGAATCTGGTCGAGCGCGGCAGCTGGCATGGATCCCCCGGTCGGTGGCGGGCGTTACCCGGCGCGTAGTTGAATCAGGGCATTGGGGTCGAGGTCATGGCGCACAAAATACTCACGTTCGATCTCTTCGATGGTAAAGCGGTCAAGACCACTGTTGGTCAAAAAGTCATTACGCAGACCCTGATCACGATCTGTGACGATCTGTGGCAGCAGATTGTGCAGGTAGATCGCTTCTTTCTTGATATGTATCACAACATCCTCAAAGAGGGCTTTGGGCACGTCTTTTTCAAGGATTTTCTTTTCGTAGAGTTCACGACTGATTTCATCCAGCAATTCATCCTGTTCTTTGCGCGTGTAGTAGCGGGAGTAAGAGTTGCGGATTTTCTCCTTGGCCTGCCCGAGAAGCAGCAGGTAGAGGCGTTCTTCTTCATTGAGCTGTATGAGATCGCCGGCTAGGCCGGGGATGCTTTGCTGGTCGGCAACGATCCGTTCCAACCCACGACGCAGCAGTTTGAGTTTGCGTCGTCCGAAGCGACCGAGATAATCATTCTCTTCGATAGCGGTGAAGAAGAGTTTTTCAAATAGCCCGGTTTGTAATGTCTCGAAGGCCTCGCGACTGCCGAGTAGGGAGCGAATAACCTCGTCATTAAGGCAGTAGCCGTCCATAAAGGCCAGTTGGCTGACCTGTTGTGAGCTGCTGTCAAAACGATCAAAGAAGGTGATGATGTAGGAAAAATTTTCCAAAATTAAGAGGTCGGCACCGTCGCGGATTTTTTCATCGCAGATTTTGCCGGTTTCCAGCAGCAGGTGTTCGAAGGTGTGGTCACGATTTTTTGCTGCAAGCTGTTTGGCTTCAAGCAGCATAACCATGTCGTTGCTGTCGAAGCTGGTTTCGAAGCGTTCTTCCTGCAGGAGCAGCCCTTGCAGGATCTGTCGGGTGTCAGAGATGTAGGGCGCCTCACGTGGGGTCTCCATCTCCTTGGTTTTCAAGAGTTCATCGAGGGCCATGAACAGTGCAGTGGGAATACCCTGACGCACCGACAGGGTCTTGAGTCGGGTCAACCTCGCGTTCGCATGCTGATCGATCTGGCCCTTTTGACGACAGGAGATCAGAACTTTCTTGTACTCATCGACAATGCGGTAATTGTCACGGTGCTGGTACATGACGTCGATACGGATCCGCTCCTGCTGGTAGCGGTCGATTACTAGGGTATCCGCAAGAGTATCCAGTTCGGTGAGAGCCTCTACGCCAAGATTATGATTCTCAAAATAGAGTTCGCGGAAGCGCTCTTGGTAGCTTCGATGCTTTTTGTGGATCAGGCGGAACAGGTAGATCGACGCTGTTTTCGGGAGCCGTTCAAGGAGCTCGGCACAGAGGCGCGAATCATCAATCGCACTGAGTTCGAGGGTTCTCTTGCAGGTTTTCCCCAACGCCTGCAGGATCTGGGATTGTTGTTCTTTGATGTTGCTGTTGCTGGTGTCGTGGACAAAGAAGAAGGTGTTATAGATCGCATGGCCGTCAAGAAAAAGGCGATTGAAGCTATGTGCTCCTTCGGTCTTGTTGCTGAAGATCAGGCGATTGTCGCTGTCGTAGCTGGTTCCGTAGAGAATCAAACGATTGCGAATGTCTGCTTTTGCCAGATCGGTCAGCGGTTGCTCGACGCCAAACATGTACTCACAGAAAGAGCCGCCATTGCCGCGGTGACTGACACCCCGGGGTGAAAGTAAAAATTCATTACCGGGCGCAAAGAAACGCAGCACATCACCAGTCTGCTGGTAAAATTGCGGCCGCGAGCTGTCGGCGCCCGCAGCGGTGGCAAAAAACTCGATGCTGTCATCTATGTGGCCGTGTAGGCGGAGTTCTGTGTTCATTATCCGATTCTCTAACAATCAGGGGCCTTGTTTAAGCAAGACGACAGATCAACCTCAATCCGCTGTCCGTCGAAGGCCAGTCCAATCCCTGGTGGGAGCTCATTCCCGTGCTTCTGGTGGTCGATCTCGTGACTGAGATGGGTCAACCAGGTATTTTTTGCGCCGATCTTCTGTGCCATCGCAACTGCTTGCTGAATATTGAAGTGGGTCCGGTGCGGTTTAATGCGCAGGCCATCGATAACCAAATATTCAATTCCTTTAAGAAGTTGAATAGATGTCTCAGGGATGCTGTTACAGTCCGTTAAGTAAGCAAGTGGACCAACGCGGTAGCCGAAGACTTCTATAGACCCGTGCAAAAGTGGGACCGGAACCAGCGTCAGCCCGCAGAGCTTAAAGCTGTCAGTGACCGGACAGGTTTTTAATTGAGGAATATAACCCGGTTCAGATGTGGGGTCAAAGATGTATGCAAAGTTGATGCGAATCTGTTCCAGCGTTGTGGCCGCGCCGTATAGCGGTATGACGGGTTCGCCGCGCAGGGTGAAGACGCGCAGGTCGTCGATGCCGTGCAGGTGGTCGGCGTGAACGTGGGTATAGAGAACGGCATCGATGTGACGGATCCCTTCACGCAGCATTTGTTGACGGAGATCGGTCGCCGTATCGATGAGGATGTTGCGCCCTTGGTAGCTTAACAGGGCACTGCAGCGGGTTCGTTGGTTCCGTTGGTCGCTTGACAGGCAGACTGTGCAACTGCAGCCGATTACCGGAATTCCGGTGCTGGTCCCGGAGCCGAGGATTGTCAGGGTTAGTGTGTCTGCGGCCATTGAGTCAGTGGACCTCGTGGGTGAAGGGTGACCGAAAATTTAACACCGGCACGCTAAAAGAACAAGATTCGGCTTTGATTGTCCTAAGACTTCCTAACTCAGGCGCGGCAGCAGGTGTTGACAGTACAGTTTGTCGGCCGCCTTGGCAGACTGACCGTCGCTGGCCAGTTCGGCATAGGTTAAAAGAGGATCGACCAGCTTGAGTCCCTCAGCGTGCCGGACGTTCCAGAGGTTTTGCTTGCCGAAGGGGGCCAGCAGGCTGACCTTACCGTTCGGGTCAGGCGTCAGGTGCAGTTGGAGCATCAACTTGAGTTGCTGTTGCGGATTGATATAAAGCACGGCCGATTCCGGCGAGATGTTGCTGGTCAAGAGTGACGCACCCAGTTGCCCGCCCAGCATCACCGCTGCGGTATCGGAGGTGCGACGGAGCAACTCCGGCAACTGTTGCAGAGCATAATCGGGGTTGAGCGCGCAGCGCTGTAACAGCATCCGCGGCCGCAAGGTTTCGATGTAGCCGAGTTGCCAGCGCTGTAGCAGTTCTTCGGCCGCGACCAATTCGCGCCCTTTTTCACTGCTCATCAGATTGCCGCGTTTTTCCAACTCTTTAAACAGGTCGCCGATTGCCCCCAGGGCGATGCCGGCATCGTCAGCCAGAACCCGGTATGTGGCATTGACCGTCTGGGGATTGCGCAGGAAAAGGTAGATCAGTTTCAGCCCGGCGGGGCGGAAGAGACGATCAAGGCCGCCGCTGGGGGTCATGTGTTTTTGCCCGCCGATTTCAACATAGAGTGGTGATTGCTGTAGCAGGAGGTTGCCTGCGCAATCGGCGAATTCGATCCTCTTCTGCTTTAATTTTGCCGCCATATTCGGGCTGACGTAGTGAGTCAGAAGCAGTGGTGAGCAGTTAGCCGGTGCCGCAGTGGTTTTCAATTGATGAATGACCAGATCGGCCACCGAGGGGGAAAGTTTTGGCACTACTTTCAAATAGTAATATTTCTCACCCCAATCCCCCCCCAGTTTGATCGTTCCGGCAAAGGGACCCCCCAGTTTTTTGATGACAAAATCGATGTGGCAGCCGGGCAGGCTCCGGATAGCTTTCATGCAACCATAGATGATTTGTTCATCGCGTTGTTTGGCCTTGTTGGTCATTGGCTGCCCTTTTTCGAATGGTGATGTTCAAGATAATTCCGTGTTCACGGAGATCTATTGTTGTGAAATACTGAACCTGAAGGGGGCGCTTGTCAAGGTCTTCCTGTCGCCAGGAAGGGACCATTGGCAGGTCTGGTCGGTTAAAGATACTTTTCGACCTGGATACCCTTGAGCAGAGGATCGACTTCGGCGAGAATTTGACTGCTGTCGGGTTGGTTGAGTTCGGACGCATCCAGCAGGCGTTGGCCGTCGGCGCCGATGATCGGTTTGAGTTTCAATGAATTTTCACCCTGATGGTTCTGGTCAACGACCAGAGCAATGACCTCATCCTTAAGCCGCACCAGGGTGCCAACCGGGTAAGGCCCGAGGAAGTTGGCAAATTTTTCGACATATTCAGGGTGGAGGTGGCGACCGCTCAAGAAGCGCAGTCTATCGAGGGCCCTTTTGGGTGAAAAGGGTTTCTGGTAACAGCGAAGGGTGGTCATGGCATCGAAGGTGTCGGCGATGGCGACCATGTCGACCAGGGGCGATATCTGGCGGTCACGGCTACCTTCGGGATAGCCGCTGCGATCGTAGCGCAGATGGTGGTAGTGGATGATATCGATGACTTCAGCTGGGATTGCGTCCATCTTGCTTACGATTTCCACTCCGTGCTGTGGATGTTCCATCATTTTGCGCCGCTCGGTTCCGCTGAGTTGCCCCGGTTTGGTGATAATCGCATGGTCGATGGTCATCTTGCCAAGATCATGCATCATGCCACCCATGCCGAGCAGGCTGAGTTGTTCCTTGGGCAGGGTGCAGGCCCGTCCGATAGTCAGCGCAATCACTGAAACGTTGACCGAGTGGGTGAAGGTATAGTTATCGTAATCCTTGAGCAGGGTCATCGCCAGCAAGGCATAGGGGCGACTGATGGCGCTGCTGACCATTTTCTGCACGCTGGCAAATGCCATGCTGGTCGATGGACGGCGGCCCAGGCGAGCATCTTCATAAACCGATTCGACGACGCTTAAGGCCTCGCGGTAGACTTCGCGCGGCGTCTCTTCCTTGGGGATGACCCGGATATGGTCGATGCCGAGAATAGCAAAAAAATCAGAAATCTCGGTATTCCCCTTGTTGAGTTGTGTCATCAACTCCAGTAGCTGGCTAGAGTCGACCCCGGCGGCGAAACGGATCCCTTTGAGTTGACAGGCGTGAATTTTTTGCGAAAGATCCAGGATGGCGGGGTGCTGTTCGAGGCAGGGCAGATCCTCGACCAGCAGGATGCCATCAACGAAGCCGAGTTGAAGCTGCCCTTTCTGTTGCAGCAGTGGCCGCATCGCATCAAGAGCGCTTTCAAGCTGACGTCGGACCTGAGGGTGCTCCCCCGGATAGAGGCGCATCCCCTGGAGTATGGCGGCCAGGCTGGCTGGAATTTGTTTAATTTGTTGTGCTGTTATCATTTTTTTTCATCAAGATCGTCAGGCTGAGTTGCGCCGCTCGCTGTACCACCCCATGCTGCGATTTTTGCCATTTGTTGAAGGCTGTTTCCAGGTTTTTATCTCCCAGTTTTGCCAGGCTGAGGATGATCTCGGCGCGGAGCTCTTCCAGTCGCTTCAGACGCAGCAGATTGGGGCGTTTGGCCAGTGCCAGCAGGGGAGCGATGGCTTCTTTTTTGCCAAGGGTGGCGAGGGCGGAAACGGCATCATGGCGGATGACGGTCTGGTGGCCGAATGGGTCGAAACTTTGAGCAATTTTCACCAATGGTTGCACCGCTTCATTGCTTTTGGTTGCCCCAAGGGCTTTAACCGCGGGGCGGCGCAATGCCGTTGCTGGATCTTGAGCTAATTTGATGAGCGGGGCAACCGCCTTGTTGCCACCTATCATAGCCAATGAGCGGATCAGGGTGCGCCGGACTCGTTGGTCCGGATAGGTCGTCAACCCGTCAAGGATGTCTATTCCGGCATCCAGGCGCAGGTCGCCGAGCAGGGTGATCGCATTGCGCACAACGTACCATTTACTGCTGTGGATCATTTCACGTAGCAGGTCGAGTAGTGGTTCGCCCATTCTGCCCAACAGGGTGCTCAGGCGCTTACGCACTGTGCCGTCCTCTTCCTTGCTCATCAGGGAGAGGAGTTGCGGGGCAATCCGGATCCCCAGGGCTACGGTGAATTTCTGCAAACGTTGAAATTGCTGGGGGGTGAGGGAGGTTCGTTTGAATTGCTCCAGCATCAAACCAGCAATTTTTTCCGTCAACAGGCGTTCTAAGGCACTGCTAGCGATGCTGCGCTGGGTGCGACCACGTTCTTGCTGCTGGCTCTGGATCAGGAGCAGGGGGAGAATTCTCAGGACACCGGGGAGTCCGCTCCGCTTAAAATAGGCCGGTGCCAGTTGGAGAAGCTTGTCGGCCTGGCGACGGTAGGCGTCCTCATGCTGTTCGATGTTGAGTTGTTCAATGATTTCACGTATCTGCTGCGCCAGATCGGGCTTCTCTGTCGGAGCTGAAGGGTCCTGCCCGCCTTCGCCTTCGTCCTCATCTTCGGCTCTTTCGATCTCTTCCGCCAATTGTTGGCGTTTTTGCAGGGCACTATCGAGGCTGCTTTCGTTGAGCCAGATGGTTGTTACCTGGTGATTGCTTAAAAAGATCGGGAGGCCGCCGATGCGATAAATCTCATCGGCGGGAGTTGTCAGCCCTTCGAGCAGGGTCAGGAGTTCTTCTGGAAGGAGGCCGGGGAGGAAAATCAGCTGGTTGACCCGTCGCTCTGCCAGCATGAGAGCCAGGTCGGGGAGGGCTGGATTCTTCTCGCCAATTTTAAGTTCACCAAGCGAAAACCCGGCTTGACCGGCCTGTATGGCTTGATTATCCGGCCGGGCCAACATCGGGATGAAGCCGGTCATACACTCGCTGATAGCGGTTTGCAGGCTGGGATGCCCCTTGGGGTAGAAGCGCAGGGCTTTCATGAGCTTGATCAGACCGGTCAATGCCTGCTCAATCTCCAACGTCTGCTGATTATCGGCCAAGGAACCCTCCAGGGAAGTTGCATCCCGCGATATTAATGAAATGAACCCTGTCAAGATACCCTGTCCCGCCGGAGTTGTAAATATCTCTAGAGGCTGGGATTTACCGATTTCGCTCATCAATTCAATTCAAGTGTTTCCTGCTCATCGATTATGCAGAAGCTGGTGTCATGGATCCCATCGTCTGAGGGTAGATAGATATTTTCGATCAATGCGGCAAAGTGTTGGTTGATGGTTTTACGGCGCAACTTAAGTGTTGGTGTGACCTCGCCCTGGCTGCCGATGAAATCACGTGACAGCAGGGTGAAACGACGAATTTTTTTGTAATTCGGCAATCCCTGCTGCAGGCGGTCGATACGTCGTCGAACCAGGTTGAGGATTTGTGGGTGGTTGACCAGATCACATAGATCGAGGAAATCAATTTTTTTGAAGGCGGCATAGGCAGCCAAAGCTTCAAAGTCGGGGACAACCAGTGCGGTCAGGTAGGGTCTGCGGTCACCGTGAACCATGACACTGCTGATGTAGCGGTCGGCCTTGAGGACATTTTCGATCTCCTGCGGCGCGACGTTCTTACCGCCCGCCGTGACGATAATATCTTTTTTTGCGGTCGGTGATCTGCAAATAGCCATCGGGATCGAGCTCGGCAATATCACCGGTATGAAACCAGCCGTCCTTCAGGGCTTCGGCTGTTTGCTCCGGGAGCTGCCAGTAGCCCTGGGAGATACTCGGTCCCTTGACCAGCAATTCACCATCTTCGGCAATCTGTATTTCCACGTTTCTTAACGGGGGGCCGACAGTTCCCAAACGGTGCCGTCCGGGATGGTTGAACGCAATCACTGGAGAGGTTTCAGTCAAGCCGTAACCTTCGTAGATGGGAATGCCTGCCGCGAGGAAGAATTCGGCGATCTCCTGCACCAGAGGGGCGCCACCCGAAACGAAAAAACGCAGTTTGCCGCCGAGATGTTTCCGCAATTTTGAAAAAACAAGTTTCGAAAAAATAACCATCGACAATTTTAGGCCGAAACCGGCCCGAGTCCCCTGTTGATGACAGGCGACCTGGGCCTTGCCCGCCTTCAGGGCGAGGAAGAAAAGCTGCTTTTTAAGCCAGGGGCCGGTGGTTACACGCTCCAGGATACGGCTGTACATTTTTTCGTAGAGGCGTGGCACGCTGATGACGATTGTTGGGCTGATTTCGGCTAGATTGGCCGGGACCGTATCTATGCTCTCCGCATAGGCGATGGTCGCACCCTGATGTAACATCAGGTAATATCCCGCCATTCGCTCAAAGATATGCGACAGCGGCAGGAACGATAGACATTCATCGGTATCGCTGATCTGGATCAGCTGACAGCAGGCCTCGACGTTGCTGAGAATATTATCGTGGGTCAGGATCGCACCCTTGGGGGTTCCGGTGGTGCCGGAGGTATAGACCAGGGTTGCAATCTCTTCCCGCTTGCCGGCGGCCAAACTTTTTTCGAGTTTTTCCGGTTTGGTCTTTTCCGCCAAAGTCAGGAAGTCTGCCAGCTTGATGACCCGTGGATGATCAAAATCCCCCTCGAGCAAAATAATTTTTTCCAGTTTGGGGAGTTGCTCGACTTCTGCCACAAGTTCGGCGACAAAGTTGGCCGAATGGGTGAAGAGGACGCGACTCTGCGAGTCCTTAAGGATATGCAGGATTGTTTTGAGTCCTTCGGTGTGGTAAACGGGCACTGAGCTGCCACCCGCCGCCATGATTCCCAGGTCGGCCCAGGCCCACTCGGGCCGGTTGGGGGACATGATCGCCGCGTGCTGTCCATTTTTGAAACCCAGCGTCATTAGCGCGCGGCCGTAGGTTCTGATTTTGTCCGCAAGCTGATCCCAGCTGATATCATGATAATGTCCAGCCTGCTTGCGGCGCATCACGGTCCGACCGCCGAAGCGTTCACACTGGCGTAAAACCATTCTGGGCAGGGTGTCTTTCATGGTCGGCTCCCTTCGGTTGGAATGAGATATGACATCAGCAAGATTCCTTATAATTCTATCATGGGAAATGCAATTATGATTCTCGGCATTACCGGAAGTATTGCCTGCGGCAAGAGTCTGGTGGCTGAACTCCTGCGTAAGAGAGGGGCGGCCCTGCTCAGTGCGGACCAGTTGGCGCGAGAAGTGGTCGAGCCCGGCTCGTCGCTGCTGGATGAATTGGTCACTCTGTTCGGGGAACAGATCATGACTCTGGACGGTGCGCTTGATCGCGATCGGTTGGGGCGACTGGTCTTTGCCGATGAGGCCGCTCGCCTCCGTCTCAATGCGCTGCTGCACCCGGCGATCGCTAAGCTGGCCGAGCAGCGATTGGCCGTGCTGGCAGGGTCTGGGGTGCTGCTGGTGGTTTACGAGGCGCCGCTGCTGTTTGAGGCTGGTGCCGAGGGGCGGGTCGATCGGGTCCTGGTGGTGCGGATCGAGCCGCAGTTGCAGTTGCAGCGCTTGATGGAGCGCGACGGCATTGATGCCGCCGACGCCAGACAGCGGATCGATACCCAGATGTCGCAGCAGGAAAAACTGGATCGGGCCGATTATATCATCGATAATTCCGGTAGCCGGGACGAGACGCAAAGGCAGGTCGAAACCCTCTGGACGCAGCTTGTCGGCCGGCAGTCGGCCCCATGAGAAGAGCCTGGCGTGATCCGCTTTAGATCAGCTCAGGGGGGCGGTTTCTCCCGTCCCAGGTCCGGTTCACCGCAGAAGCGCAGGATGTACTGACGGCTGAGATTGCGCAGCTGCAGGGCCTTGTTCCAGGTCGTCTGGTCGCTCTCCTGAGTGGAGATCGCCGCGGGTTCGATCGGCTTGCCGATGTGGAGACTGATCGCGCCGCGATGGGGGAACCAGAAATCGGCCCGTAGGATTGAGCGGGTGCCGCGGATGGCGATGGGGACCACCGGCAGGCCCTTCTCGGCGGCGGCAACGAACGCCCCCAGGTGGAAGGGACGCAGTCCCGGCACCCGGGTGAAGGTCCCCTCCGGGAAGAACATCAATGAACGTCCCTCCTGGGACTGTCGTGCGATGCGGCGGGCGTCCTCGACCCCTTTCTGTTTATCGAAACGTTCCACGAACTCGGTGCCGATGCGGCGCAGGGCCAGGTGGATGACCGGATGGGTCATCAGCTCGGCCTTGGCTGTAAAGCTGAAAGGCATCGGCAGGGCGGCGACCAGAGCGAGGGAATCCAGATAGCTGGTGTGGTTGGCAACGATGACACAGGGGCGGTCGCTGGGGATTTGCTCCAGTCCCTGGACACTCAGCGGGGTGCGGGTGGCCCGGTGCAGAATCCGTAGCGCGGCGCGCATGCAGGACCAGCGCCAGGACTGATGCGGTAACAGCAGGATAGCCAGGTAGACCGGTGGCGTCATGAGGTAGAAGAGGGCCCAGGCGTAAGCCGCGAAGGCGACGCTCGCCAGGGTCCGGCGGCTGCGCCGTAACTGTCCAGCCAGGGAGATCAGGGCCAGCCGCAGGTACTGCCGCCAGGCGCTCTCTCCCTTGCCCAGCAGGCCGCGTTCGTAGAGTTCGCAGGTCGCGGCGCGGCGGATCTTGCCGCTGGAGGTCTTGGGGATGGTCTGGGGAAGTGCCAGGATCAGATCGTGCGGCGGGGCGCCGACCAGATTCGTCGACAGTCGGTTGATGTCGCTGCGCAGTTGGTCCCGGGTCTCGGGGTCTGTTTCTCGGGTTTCGGCCAGAATCACCAGCCGTTCGGTTCCCGAAGTCTGGTCGGTGCTGCCGAATACGGCAACGTTCCCCTTGCGGATGCCGGACAGGTTGGCGACCGCTTCTTCCAGTTCCGGGGGGTAGATGTTGCGCCCGGCGAGGATGATGAGGTCCTTGCTGCGGCCGGTCAGGTATATGTCCCCTGCGGCGATATAGCCGAGATCCCCCGAGTCGAGCCAGTCGCCGTCGAACAGCTTGCCGGTGGCCTCCGGATTGCGGAAATAGCCGCTGCAGGCGGAAGGACCCCGGAACTGCAGCCGTCCCTCCTGCCGTTCCGGTAACTCGTGTCCGGCGCTATCGAGAATCCGGATTTCATGTCCCGGCAGGGGGTGGCCGCAGGCGACAAAGCAGAGCGCGTTCTGCTGGTCGTCGCCGACCGGCACTGCCCGTCCCGAGCGCATGAATTCCTCGCGGTCGAGTCGATCGCAGATCGGCTCGCGGCCGAAGGGCGGGAAGGCCAGTCCCACCGAACATTCCGCCATGCCATAGACCGGCTTCATCGTTTCACGGCGGAAGCCGTAGGGGGCAAACCGTTCGCAGAACCGCTCGATGCTGTTCGGGCTGACCGGTTCGGCGCCGTTGAAGGCCGCTCGCCAGGAGGAGAGGTCGAGGCCGGCCAGATCTTCATCCTGCAGTTTTGCCAGACAGATCTCATAGGCGAAGTTGGGCGCCGGTGAGAGGGTGCCTCGATAACGATGGATGGCCTGCAGCCAGCGCTTGGGGCGGCTCAGGAAGTCGAGGGGGGAGAGCAGGACAAGGGGGGCGGCGTAGTAGAGGCACGATAGCCAGCAGCCGATCAGGCCCATGTCATGGTAGAGGGGCAGCCAGCTGACCACCACATCGGTATCGTCGACCTTGACCGCTTCGCCCATGGCGCGGATATTGGCCAGCAGGTTGGTATGGCTGAGAATCACCCCTTTGGGGTTGCCGGTGCTGCCGGAGGTGTACTGCAGGAGGGCGGTGTCGGACGCTTTGATGCTGGTGGCGACATAGCTCTCGGCGTCGGAGCTGAGTTCGGCGAGCGTGATCAGGCTCTTCAGCGATTTCAGCTGGACCTTCAGCAGCCGACCGAAGAGCAATGCCTCGGGGATTGTGATCAGGATGCTGGCAGCACAATTATCGAGGATGGCGATCTGCCGCCGCAGGTGGTCCTCCATCTGGGCCTTGCGGGCCGGGGGATAGATCGGCACCGGCACCCCCCCCGCCAGCAGGATGCCGAAGAAGGTGAAGAAGTAATCGGCCTCGCTCGGCAGCATGATCGCCACCGGGGCTCCCGCGGCCAGACCGATCTTCTGCAGTCCGGCAGGACGGCCGTCGCCCCCTGGTGTAGCTGCCGGTAGCTGATCACCTCTCCCTCTCCCTGGTCGGCAAAAAAACGGATGTGGGGGCGCTCGGCATGGCGCTGCAGGTGCCATGCGAGGACTTCCGGCAGGGTGCGGGCCCAGTGGGGGCTGTCCTCAATCTCGCCGCCGGAGACGGCACTGATTCGCCCCGGGGAGATGGTTTCGCTTTGCAGACCGGCTCCCATCACTGCACGCAACAGGTCGCGGACGGTGCCGGCATCGGCAAAGGCCCGTTCCGCCAGGGTCAGGCCGAAGTTTGCCTCAATGCGGTTGAGCAGTTCCATTCTGGCCAGACTGTCCAGACCCAGGTCGTGATCGAGGGAGCTGTCAAGGATGATCGGCCGGCTTCGGCCCTGAAGCGGATGGAGCTCCTCCGATAGTTCGCGCACCACCTTGAGCAGGATCCTGGCGGTCTGTTGCTGATTATCCGTGCTGCTTTCGCGGAGCATCGCTACCCCCCTTCTAGAACTCTGTAACCTGAATCCGTGGGTACGAGGTGGATCCAGATTATAGCCTTATTCTAGCAGGGACTGGCATCCCGGTGCGCTCAGAGGGTAGATTCTTCGGTCGGTGGCGGGTGGTTTGCCGGATCAGTCGGATCAGTCTGCCGCTGGCAGGTTGTTCAGGAACTCCTCGATCAGCCTGAAGGTCTGCTGCTGGCAGGGATTTGCGGCGGAGGTCAGGACGTGGGGCACCTGCCGGCCGAAGCTGTGAAGCTTTTTGTACGGGCTGCCGAGGCGACGATAGAGATCCTGGTAGGTGCCGGGGGCGATGGTTTCATCCCCTTCTGAGCCCAGCACCAGGGTCGGTGCGGTGATCCGCGGCAGTTCCCGGGCCACCCGGCGGCGTAGCCGGTTGATCTGGTGGATGCCCCGCAGGGGGCGCCGCTGGTAGTAGTGGTCCCGATCCTGGGGCTCGAGGTGACGGTGATGGTAGGGGA
>JAUXIR010000277.1 GCA_030620915.1 Geopsychrobacter sp.
TTCCCCACTTCAGCCTGGTCAATATTGTCGCCGGTCATGAAGTGGTGCGCGAATTTTTGCAGCATCAGGCGAATCCGCAGGCCTTATGCACGGAGGCGTTGCGCCTGCTCGATGATCAGAATTATCGTCGCCAGGTTAAACAGGGGCTGGATGCGGTTTGTGACCGCCTGGGTGAGCCTGGCTGTTCGGCGCGGGTCGCCGGTCTGGCTGCGCAGATGTGTAAGACAAACAACCATGATGAATAGATTGTGATGAAGATAGAAAAAAGAATATATCGTCGCCTACTGAGTTACGCGGCGCCCTACAAGGGGCGGATTGCGCTTTCGATGTTGGCTTCCCTGGGGGTCGCGGCATCGGATGGGGCGGTTGCCAAACTGGTTGAGCCGTTTATCGACCGGATCGTCATCGCCCAGGATTTCGAACTGGCCAAACTGGTGCCGTTCATGGTGGTGGCGCTGGCTCTGTTTAAGGGTACCTCGCGCTATATCCAGGAGTACTTTATCAACACCTCCGGCCAGTTGGCGATTCAGGATATTCGTAACCAGCTCTTTTCACACAGCATGTCGTTGTCGATGCGCTTCTATGCCAGTAACGCCGCGGGAACCTTGATATCGCGCACGCTCAACGATGTCAACCTGATGCAGGCTGCCGTGTCAAAGGTGCTGGTTTCGGTCTTGCGCGAATCGACAACCCTGCTTGCCCTGACCGGTATCGCCTTTTATACCGACTGGCGAATGGCCGCGATGGCCTTTGTGGTGATCCCGGTTGCGGTTGTTCCGGCCGCGATTATCGGCAAAAGAATCAAGAAGTTCTCACGCCGCGGGCAGAGTGCCATGGGGCAGGTGACCATGGCGCTGGAACAGGCCTTCTCGGGGATCAAGGTGGTCAAGGCGTTCGCCACCGAGGAGCATGAGACTGAAAAGTTTATTGCCGAAAATGCTTCTTTCTACCGTTTTATCCGCAAGACCTTTAAATACAGTGCGCTCTCGGCGCCGGTCATGGAATTCTTAACCTCGATCGGCATCGCGGTCGTGCTCTGGTACGGCCTGAATCGTGTCATGGCCGACGAGATGACCCAGGGCCAGCTCTTTTCGGTCCTGGCGGCAATCCTGTTGATGTATACCCCGTTGAAGCGTTTGACCAAGGTGAACAACACGGTTCAGCAGGCCCTGGGGGGAGCTGAGCGGGTCTTCGAAATTCTCGATGAAGAACTTGAAATTGTCGATGCGCAAGCTGCTCTGACCCTGAGTCGCTGCCGCGGCGCTGTCAGTTTCGAAGCTGTCAGCTTCTCCTATGAGACCGAACCGGTGATCAATGAACTGAACCTGCAGGTCGCAACGGGAGAGGTCATTGCCCTGGTCGGCCCGAGCGGTGCCGGAAAGAGTACCATCGCCGGACTGATCTGTCGCTTCTACGATCCCAGTGAGGGCCGAATTCTGATCGATGGGCACGACATTCGCACCCTGACAAAACGCTCCTTGCACGACAACCTTGCGCTGGTTGATCAGGAGACCTTCCTGTTTAACGCCACGATCAGCGACAACATCTGTTACGGATCGAGCGGCGCAACCGAGGCCGAGATCCTTGCGGCGGCAGAAAAGGCCTTCGCCGATGATTTCATCCGCGAGATGCCTGAGGGTTATCAGACATTGATCGGTGATCGCGGTGCGCGACTTTCCGGCGGGCAGCGTCAACGCCTGTGTATCGCCCGGGCGATTCTGCGCAATGCCCCGATCCTGCTGCTTGATGAAGCGACTAGTGCCCTCGATACTGAGAGCGAGGCGATGGTACAACAGGCGCTCGCTAATTTGATGCGTGATCGCACCACCTTCGTCATTGCCCATCGCCTGTCGACCATCAAACACGCCGACAGGATTCTGGTGCTGGAGCAGGGAACGGTTAAAGAGACCGGTACCCATCGGCAACTGATGGAGATGGATGGACTCTATCGACGCCTCCATGACATGCAGTTCAAGGATCCCGAGCCCTTATGCGATTAGTCGACAGATTACTGCTTGCGTTCGCGCCTCCGCTTGCAGCGCTGATAATCCGTCTCTTGCACCTGTCGATCCGCAGGAAGGTGCTCGGGCAGGAGCGGCTGAGCGACGAATGGCAGCGCGGGCAGAATGTCATCATCTCCTTCTGGCACGATCAGTTATTGATGATGGTGCTGGGTTATCCGGGTAAAAAGGCCAGAATCCTGATCAGTGCCTCCAAGGACGGTGAATTGATTGCCCGGGTCATGCGCTTCTTCGGCCAGGATGCGGTCCGCGGTTCGTCGAGTCGGGGTGGTCGCGCAGCCTTCAAGCATCTGCTGCAGATTTCCAAGGAACCGACCGATCTGGTGATTACCCCGGATGGGCCCAAGGGCCCCCGTCACCAACTCAAGGACGGGGTTGTGCAATTGGCGCGCTTGAGCGGCCGACCGGTGATCCCGATGGCATTTGTCTGTAGCAAGGGACACCGTTTTGCCTCCTGGGACCGTTTCTTGTTCCCCTATCCCTTCTGCAGAGGCGTCTATTCCTTTGGCGAGGCGCTGACTTACCAGCGCGGCGAATCCACCGAATCCTTCCGCGAACGCATTGAACAGGCAATGATTCATAATCAACGTACGGCAGAAGACTATCTGGAGGCTAGGGGTGAGACTGCTGTATGACCTGATTGTCGCCGCCGCCGCGTTGTTCCTGTTGCCTTACGGCTTTCTGAAGGGACTTCCGCAGCGGCTTGCCATCCGCGGGACCCTGGAACGTTTCGCACACTATCCGCGCGCGGTTAAGAGGCAGCTGCTAGGGAAGAAGCTGATTCTGATCCATGCGGTCTCGGTCGGTGAGGTGATCGCGGCTACGCCACTGATCCGAAAACTGAAGTCTGAGAAGCCGGATCATTTCATTGCCCTTTCGACCACGACCTTTACCGGCCGTCAGATCGCCGCACAGATTCCCGAGCTTGATCTGCTGGTCTTTTTTCCCCTCGACCTGGGGTTTATCATGCGACGGTTTCTGCGGCGATTAAATCCCTGCCTGGTGCTGATTGTCGAGACTGAACTCTGGCCGAATTTCCTGCGCCTGATCCGGCGGCGTAAAATCCCGTTACTCCTGGTCAATGGCCGTATTTCAAAACGGTCGTTTTCACGCTACCGGCGGATCCGTTTCTTAATCAAGCCGATGCTGCAGGCATTCAGTTGTTTTTGTATGCAGGACAACATCTGCGCGCGGCGGATTCGCTCGCTGGGGGCCGAAGAGGAGCTTGTCGCAGTCACTGGCAATGTGAAATTTGATGTCGCGACCAATAGCGGAGATCGAACCGGCCTGGTCGAATTAGAGCAGATCGTGAAAACCGGCAAGTTTGTCTGGATTGGCGGTTCAACCCACAGCGGTGAAGACGAGCTGTTGATTGAATGCCATCGGCAGCTGCTGCAAAAGGGAATCCCCAGTTTCCTCGTGCTTGCACCCAGACATCCCGCCCGCTTTGAGGTGGTCGCCGAACTGCTGAAGAAGAGCGATATCTATTATTCTCGTCGTTCCGAGTGGCAA
>JAUXIR010000330.1 GCA_030620915.1 Geopsychrobacter sp.
AATGCTATGGCGGCGACATCTCGCGTAAGCGCAAGCTGCTGGAGAAACAGAAAGAGGGGAAAAAACGGATGAAACGGGTCGGCAACGTCGAGCTGCCCCAGGAAGCCTTTCTTGCTATTCTCAAGGTCAAAGACTAAATCTATGGGATTCTTTCGTACCAAAAAGCTCGAAACTATCAACCGCAAACCCTGGTACCGTGAATGGTCTGAGGCGCTGATTGTTGCGGTTGTCCTGGCATTAATCATCCGCACCTTTCTGTTTCAGGCGTTTAAGATTCCATCGGGCTCGATGCTGGATACCCTGCTGATCGGCGACCATCTGCTGGTCAACAAGTTTATCTATGGCACCCGTTTACCGTTTTCGGATGAACGGTATCTGGCCATACGCAATCCTCAGCGTGGTGATATTATTGTTTTTGAGTTTCCTGACGATAAGGACAAGTCCTACTTCCAGCGCCGCGACTTTATAAAGCGCATCATTGGGGAGCCCGGCGACAAGATCGAGATACGCAACAAAAAGGTCTACGTTAACAACGAGCTATATGACATTCCTCAAGAAGTGCATAAGGATTCACAGCTCGTTCCAGCGATAGCCAGTCCGCGCGACTTTGCCGGCCCCATTCAGGTCCCCGAGGGGAACTATTTTGTCATGGGAGACAACCGCGACTACTCCTACGACAGTCGCTTCTGGGGCTTTGTCCCTGAAAATAAGATCAAGGGGTCGGCCTTCATCAAGTACTGGTCTTGGGATTCACCGGCCGATCTGTTACATAAGATTCGCTGGGGGCGGATTGGACGACCGATCAACTGAGATATCAATAAAAATGAAGTTGACTTTGCGCGACCTCTGTTGCTAGAGTCTGGCCACCAAATTCAATAAACCCTTTAAGTCGATCCGAGAGATCAGCAAGGGAAAATAATGAAACAAACCAATAAAAATACCGACAACAGTACCTGTGCACCTCGTGTGTGTCAGGTACTTTTTTTATGCCCAAAATCCCCCCAGGAGGTCGTCCATGGCAACTGAGACAACCGAGATTCTGGACAGTTTCTCCGTCCAGCGCGCGCTAACCCGGATTGCGCATGAAATCCTTGAACACAATAAGGGGACAGAGAATCTTGTCCTGATCGGCATACGGACGGGTGGCGATTATCTGGCAGCGCAACTCCAACATAAAATTGCCGAAATTGAGGGGGTAACCGTCCCCCTTGGGACCATCGATATTACCATGTATCGTGATGACCTTGGCAGCCGTAATGATCTAGCCATGGGACAAACCGACATCCGTTTCCCGCTCGGAGATCGCAGGGTCGTGCTGGTCGATGATGTCCTTTTTACCGGCAGGACCATCCGTGCCGCAATGGACGCCCTGATCGATCTGGGCCGGCCGCGCAATATTCAATTAGCTATCTTGATTGATCGGGGTCATCGCGAACTGCCGATCCGTCCGGATTATATCGGGCGGAATCTGCCAACCGCGCGCGACGAGCAGATTGAAGTTGAATTCGATGCGCAGCATGTCCCCGTCGGGGTCAGCCTGCTCAAGTAAACCTGAAATACGGATTCAGGTTACATCCTGGAGGATATGATGAACTTTCCACATCGTCATGTGCTGGGTATCAAACAGTTCAACGCAGATGAGTTGAACTTTATTCTTGATACGGCAGAAAGTTTCAAGGAGATCAATACCCGCGACATCAAGAAGGTCCCGACCCTGCGTGGCAAAACGATTATCAATCTCTTCTTTGAGGCGAGCACCCGAACACGCACCTCAGTTGAGATTGCGGGCAAGCGACTCTCGGCCGACACCGTCAATATCAGCGGCTCTTCCTCTTCGGTGGTCAAGGGAGAGACCCTCGAAGATACCGCACGCAATATTGAAGCGATGCATCCCGATATCATCGTCATGCGTCACAGCGCCAGTGGCTCGAGTGAATATCTGGCCGCACGTCTTGACTGTGCGGTGGTGAATGCCGGTGACGGCACCCACGAACACCCGAGCCAGGCGCTGCTCGATGCATTTACCATTCGTCAGCACAAGGGTAAAATCGCGGGCCTGAAGGTGGCGATTATCGGGGATATTGCCCACAGTCGGGTGGTGCGTTCCAATATCAATTGTCTCAACAAACTGGGTGCTCAGGTTGTGGTCTGTGGCCCCAAAACCATGCTGCTGCCCGGGCTCGAAGAACTGGGTTGCCGTGTCGCACCCAACCTGCCAGAGGCGCTCAAAGACGCCGATGTCGTGATGATGCTGCGCATCCAACTTGAACGACAGGGCAAAACGCTTATTCCGACCTTGCGTGAGTATTCCCGCTTCTTCGGTCTGAATGAAACCAATCTCAAACTTGCCAAGCCAGATGCTATTGTCATGCATCCCGGACCGATGAATCGCGGTGTTGAAATTTCGACTGCCGTTGCCGATGGCCCGCAGAATGTCATTCTCGATCAGGTTGAAAACGGTGTGGCGGTCCGCATGGCTCTACTTTATCTGGCCGCCGGCGGCGAGAAGATGGCTGAAGACTAAAGTCTTTCGACTGATGCACAAAGAGGAGAGGTCCATGAGCAGTATTTTGATAAAAAATGGCCGGATCATTGACCCGGCAAACCATATTGATGCGACCCTCGATCTGCTGATCGAACAGGGCAGGATCGCCGAAATCGGCAAGTCTCTTAATGCTCAGACAGCCGAGGTGATCGATGCCAGCGGTCTGTTGGTGACGCCTGGTCTGGTCGACATGCATGTCCACCTGCGTGATCCAGGTCTTGAATATAAAGAAGATATTATCAGCGGCACCAGAGCGGCGGCGGCGGGTGGTGTCACCTCGATTGCCTGCATGCCGAACACCCGACCGATCATCGATAACCTGGCGATCTGTCGCTATATCATCAGCAAGGCGCAGGAGCAGGGGAGTGCCAACGTCTTCCCGATCGGCAGTATCACTCATGGGCTCAAGGGGGAGACCCTTTCTGAGATGG
>JAUXIR010000129.1 GCA_030620915.1 Geopsychrobacter sp.
ACTGATCCAGCGGGTTTCGCAACTGCTCGGCGACCTGCCGATGATCCAGGAGATGGACCTGAACCCGATCATGGCCTTTGCCGATACCGCCTTCGCGGTCGATGGCAGAATTCGCATCTAGGAACCTAGAGAGAAACGGATCAAGGAGAACAGGCATGCTGAATTGGCAACAGACCTATGAGTCGAGAATTACGACTCCGGAGCAAGCGATGCAGGCCGTGAAATCGGGCGATCGGGTGTTTTTAACCGGTAACGCCTCGGTGCCGCTGCAACTGCTGGAGGCGCTGGTGAAACGTGCCCCCGAACTGCGGGATGTTGAAATCTGCCACCCGCTGACGATCTGCCCCGCCGACTATGTCGCCCCGGAAATGGACGGGCACCTGCGGGTCAACTCGATGTTTATCAGCGCCAATGTGCGCCAGGCGGTCAACCAGGGCCGCGCCGACTTCACCCCGGTGATGCTCTCCGAATTCCCGCTGCTGTTTAAAAACGGCCACCTGCCGCTGGACGTTGCCCTGATCCATGTCTCACCACCCGATGAGCAGGGCTACTGTTCGATGGGGGCAGAAGCGGGCCTGACCATCTCGGCGACGGAGGTCGCCAAGACTGTCATCGCCCAGGTCAACCAGAAGATGCCGCGCACCCTCGGTGACACCAGGATGCATATCGACAAGATGGACCACATCATTCAAGTCGATTGCATCATCAGTGAACACGCCATGGGGGCCGACGCCGACGACGCGGTGGTCGAGCAGATCGCCGGTCATATCTCCGGGCTGATTCCGGACGGCGCCACCATGCAACTGGGGATCGGCGCGATTCCCGATGCGGTCCTCAAGCACCTGTTCGAGAAAAAGGACCTCGGTGTCCACTCCGAACTGATCTCCGACGGCGTGATCGACCTGGTCGAAGCGGGGGTGGTCAATGGTTCGCGTAAGAGCCTGCATCCGGGCAAGATCATCTGCGGCTTCCTGCTCGGCACCAGACGGCTGTACGAATGGGTCGACAACAATCCACTGGTCGAACTGCATCGCACCGAATATGTCAACGACCCCTTCGTGGTGGCGCAGAACGATCGGATGGTGGCGATCAATTCGGCCATCGAAGTCGACTTCACCGGCCAGGTCTGCGCCGACAGCATCGGGCCGAAGATGCATTCGGCGGTTGGCGGCCAACTGGACTTCATCTATGGCTCCTCCCGTTCCAAGGGCGGAGTGCCGATCATTGCCCTGCCGAGCACCTCGACCCTGCGCGACGGTCGCGTGGTCAGCAAGATTGTACCGATGCTTAAACTTGGCGCGGGCGTGGTCACCAGCCGCAACCATGTCCACTACGTGGTCACCGAGTTCGGCGTCGCGGAGCTCTATGGCAAGACCGTCCGCCAACGGACCCAGGCGCTGATCGACATTGCCCATCCGGAGTTCAGGGCGGAGATCACCGAACAAGCCAGGGAGTTGAACTACCTGTAAGCTGGCTTCCGCGTTATGCGGCCGCCAGTAAACTTAAGCTGAGGCATTCAATTTTATAAATAGATCGGTGAAGACAAGGGGAGAGCGAATAAAATGGTCTGGAATAAAGAGGAAACAAACAGTCGCAGCGAGATGAAGGCCCTGCAACTCTGTCGTCTGCAGGAAACCGTCAGTTACGTCTACGAGAGAAACCCCCATTACCGCAAGAAGCTGGACGAACTCGATATCAAACCGCGTCACATCCAGTCGCTGGACGATATCAAACGCCTGCCCTTCACCACCAAGCAGGATATTCGCGACAACTACCCCTTCAAGCTGTTCACCGCCAGCCAGGAGGAGATCGTCGAGTATCACGCCACCTCCGGCACCACCGGCAAACCGGTGGTGGTCGGCTATACCCGTCAGGACCTGGAGAACTGGAAAGAGGTCATGGCCCGCGCCTTCACCGCCGCCGGCATCACCAGCAAGGATATCGTACAGAACATCTACGGCTACGGCCTGTTTACCGGTGGCATCGGCGCCCATTACGGGGCGATCCGAGTCGGCGCAGGGGTGATCCCGATCTCCGGCGGCAACACCCAGAAACAGCTGATGCTGCTGGAGGATTTCGGCAGCACTGCGCTCACCTCCACCCCCTCGTTCCTGATGCATCTGCATGAAGTCGGCGAAGAACAGGGGATCGACTTTCACAAGCTCAATCTGCGCGTCGGCGTGCTCGGGGCCGAGCCCTGGAGTGAAGCGATGCGTCAGCAGATCCAGGACAAGTTCGCCATCAAGGCCTGCGACATCTATGGCCTCTCCGAAATCATCGGCCCCGGCGTCGCCTTCGAATGTCATGAACTGCAACAGGGACTCCATATCAACGAAGATTTTTTCTACCCGGAGATCATCGATCCGCAAACCTGCGAGGTCCTCCCCGAGGGCGAAGAGGGCGAACTGGTCTTCACCACCATCACCAATCAGGGCCAGCCGCTGCTGCGTTTCCGCACACGGGATATCACCAGTCTTCACTACGGCACCTGCATCTGTGGTCGCACCCTGGTCAAGATGCAACGGGTCACCGGGCGCAGCGACGATATGCTGATCATTCGTGGGGTAAACGTCTTCCCTTCCCAGATAGAATCTGTCATTCTCAAGCGCGAAGGGGTCTCGCCTCACTACATGGTCATCGTTGAACGCAAGGGAGCGATGGATTCCCTGCGGGTCAAGGTCGAAGTCACCGAAGAATTCATGATTAAAGCAGCCGCCGACATCCTCAAAGGGGACGAATTCGATATCCTCGAAGATGTCTCGGCGGTCCGCAGCAAGAAACGCAACCTGCAGAATGACATCAAGGACGTGATCGGCATCAGCGTCGAGGTCCACCTGGTACCACCCAACAGCATCCAGCGCAGTGAAGGCAAGGCCAAGCGGATCGAAGATCGCCGCGGCGAATAACCCAGTTTGTCAAGCAGGAGAATTTGACACTTATCCGGCTCCTCTACGGAGGCCAGTTCACAAGGGAAGGTTTTGATGAAGAAGATAATTTCCGGTAACGAAGCGATAGCACTAGGGTTCGGGGATTCGGGCGGGGTTTTCGCCTCGGGTTACCCCGGCACCCCCAGCACCGAAACCCTCGAAGAGGTTGCCCGCCTGGGCGACGTCTACTGCGAATGGGCACCGAACGAGAAAGTTGCCCTCGAGTCGGTGATCGGCGCCTCCATCGCCGGCGGACGCTCCCTCTCGACCATGAAGCATGTCGGGGTCAATGTCGCCGCCGATGCGCTGCTGACCCTGACCTATACCGGCGTCAACGGCGGGCTGATCCTGATGGTCTCCGATGACCCGGGAATGCACTCCTCACAGAATGAGCAGGACAGCCGTAACTACGCCAAGTTTGCCAAGGTTCCGATGCTCGATCCGTCCGATTCTCAGGAAGCCTACGACATGGTGCGGATCGGATTCGAGATTTCCGAACAGTTCGATACGCCGCTGATGTTGCGCACCACCACCCGGATTTCCCACGCCAAGGGGGCCGTCGTGCAGCAGGAGAAGATTGCGCCGCAGATCGGCGAATGGGTCAAGGATGTCCCCAAGTACGTCATGCTGCCCAACTTCGGCAAGCTCAAGCATATCGAGGTCGAAGCACGCCTGCTCAAACTTCAGGAATACGCTGAGACCAGCCCCTTAAACCGGGTTGAGATGCGCGACACCGAGCTCGGTATCATCACCTCCGGGGTCTCTTACCAGCACGTGCGTGAAGCCTACCCGAATGCCTCGATCCTGAAGTTGGGACTGATCCATCCCCTGCCGATGCGCAAGATCTCCGAGTTCGCCGCCAGCGTCCAGCGCCTGGTGGTTGTCGAAGAGATGGATGCCATCTTCGAGGAACAGATCCGCGCCAACGGCATCGAGGTCGAGATCGGCAAGAACAAGCTGCCACTCTGCGGTGAGATTAATGCCGACATCCTGCGCACCGCTATCGACGGCACCAGGCTCGAAGCGGTCAGTCCGGTAGAGGGCTTGCCGCAACGCCCGCCGGTGTTCTGCCCCAGCTGTGCGCACCGCGGCCTGTTTACCATTCTCAGCAAGCTCAAGGTCTTCGTCTCCGGCGACATCGGCTGCTACACCCTGGGGGCCCTGCCGCCGATGAACGCCATGCATTCGGTGATCGACATGGGCGCCAGTATCAGCGCCGCCCACGGCATGGCCAAGGTCAACGCCATCGCCGGCCGCACCGAAAAACCGGTGGCCGTCATCGGCGATTCCACCTTTTTCCATTCCGGCATGACCGGTCTGATGAGCATGGCCTACAACGGCGGCAACGCCCTGGTCATCATCATGGACAACCGCACCACCGGCATGACCGGCGGCCAGGAGAATCCGGGGACCGGTCTGACCCTGCAGGGCGATGACGCCCGTCAGGTCGAGATCGCCCCGCTGGTCAAGGCGCTGGGGATCGACAATGTCGCGGAACTCGACGCCTATGACCTCAAGGCGACCGAGGCCGCGATCAAAAAAGGGCTTGAAACTCCGGGGCCCTACGTCCTGATCGACAAGAACCCCTGCATTTTGCGCTACAAGATACGGAAGCCTGCCATCCATGTGGATCAGGATAAATGTACCGGTTGCCGGGCCTGCCTCAAGGTGGCCTGTATGGCCCTGGGGCTGACCGCCTCCGGCGAAAAGCAGAAGGTGCGGGTCGATCCCAACGTCTGCAACGGCTGTGGTATCTGTACGCAGATGTGTAAATTCGACGCGATGCACGAGCTTGAGGGAGCCAACAATGCAAATCTTTAATATCGTTATTGCCGGTGTCGGTGGCCAGGGTGTGCTGATGGCCTCCAAGGTTCTCGCCGAAAGCGCTCTGGCCAGCAACATGGACGTCAAGCAGAACGAAGTCCACGGCATGGCCCAGCGCGGAGGCAGCGTGATCAGCTTTGTGCGTATCGGTGAGCAGGTCAATTCGCCGGTGGTTATGCCCGGCAGTGCCGATCTGCTGATCTCCTTCGAGCCGCTGGAAGCCCTGCGCTATATCCACTACCTCAAGCCGGGTGGTCGGCTGGTCTACAACCGGGTCTCGATCAATCCGAGTACCGTGGCCGCAGGACTGGCGGTCTATCCGGATGATGTCGAGCAACAGATTGCCGCGGCCTGTGCCGAAGCGCAAGGGATTGACGCCCTCTCTATCGCCCGCGAGGCCGGCAACGGCAAGGCGGTCAATATGGTGATGGTCGGGACGGTGATGAAACACCTGCCCCTTAAAGAAGAGATCATTACCGAGGTCGTCAAACAGATTTCGCAGCACAAAGGGGTCGAGGTCAACCTGAAGGCCTTGGCCGGCGGCGCGGCGGCCTGATTTCTGAATCAGAAACAGGCATGACACCCCTGCGGGGGTAGTTAGGAGAAAACCATGAAGCTGAAGCAGATATCGATATTCCTGGAAAACTCGCCGGGTCGTCTGTATGAAGCGACCCAGGCCCTCGGCGAGGCCGGACTCAACCTGAGATCCTTGTCAATTTGTGACGTTTCCGGCTTTGGGGTGCTGAGGATTCTGGTCTCCGATGTGGCTACGGCGCGCCGGGTCATCATGCAAAAACAACTTCCGGCCCGGGTGGACGATGTGGTTGCCGCGCTCATCTCCGATACCCCCGGCAGCCTGGCTAAAACCCTCAAGTTGCTGATGGAGAATAAAATCAACGTCGATTACATTTACGCCCTGG
>JAUXIR010000145.1 GCA_030620915.1 Geopsychrobacter sp.
GGGAAGATCCAGCTGCTGCAGTAGGTGGAAACCAGCACGCTGGCCTGTAATTCGGCGAACAGCTCGGAATGCTGGCGCAGTCGACCCCAGACCGGCATCCCTTCCCAGTAGATGCGGTATTTCTCATCGTCAACCGCGCCGACCCTGTCGTTGGTTCGCTGCCTGAGTTCGCCGAGCAGTTGCTGGTAATAGTCGATCGCCTGTTGGGTGCCGCGCAGCACGACGGCCGGACCCATATGAATGGTGGCGTCGAAGAAGGTCAGGGGGGCAGGGGCGGCAGCGGCGGTTTCGAGAACCTGACGCCATAGCTCGGTACATTCCCGCGAGAGGGCAACCGTCGTCTGGAGTTGGCGCATGTCGAGTTTATGCCCGGCAATCCCTTCGAGGGTCGGAATCAGCGCTTCGATCTGTTGGCTGACATCATCGATCAGGATGGCGTTGACTTCGGTATGGTTCTTCGGTGAGGTGATGCCGATGCAGGGCACGTTCAGCTCTTTTGCGTACCAGCTGAACCAGTCCTGGACGTCGCGGCACTGATTGGTATTGTAGACCAGCACATCGGGACGGGGCGGGGCATCGATCCCCGGGTAGGCCTTGGCCAGGGGGGAGACCCCTTTCAGATAGGCACCGATGTCGGCCGTCAGGTAGGAACAGATGTCCGGCGAATAGCCGATGGTGTTGGCTTCGGGGATAAGCTCGGTCGCCATTCGTGTCGCGCCGAGCATGGCGGCGTGATTTTCCGGAAAGTGAACAGCAAAACCCATCGCCCTGAGCAGTTCCGCCGGTCCGACACTGGTACACCAGGCGACCTTGCGCTCTGCTGACTTTGACGCATCATTCAGATCGTAGAAGTAGTCGGACATGATTTTCATCATCTGTCCGGTCGATGCGATCTTCTTCCTTTGCGGTTGCTTCTCTTCTGCCATGACTCCTCCGAAAACGTTATCGTTGGGCGAAGCTCGGTAACTTTTGTTTGTTGTCGATGTTTTATCCCGGGCAGCGTCACCTTACTGACTTTAGCCACCCGCTCGCACTACTCGCTCAAGACACCAAGTTCACCAGGAAAATCATCAGGGATTCTGGTTTTGATTTAAGCTCAAAATTATTTTGTCTTTCCTTGGTGTCTTAGTGTCTTGGTGGCTATGTTTCTTCCCGGGTGAGCTCCGGCTCAGCCACATCCAGGGCATAGAGCGCCGCGCCATGGGCGCCGGTGAACTGGGGGAGTTCCGGCAGCAGCACCTGCCGACCGATTAGCTCCTCGGTCATCTCAACCAGATAGGGATTGTGGGCCACCACCCCGCCACTCAAGACCACTCTTTCACTCAGGGAGTCCATCTCCAGCACCCGCTGGATCATCGAGTAGAAGACCCCCTTGATGATGGCGGCGACCGGCTTGCCGTGACGGATCTTCTCCAGCACCTCGGTGGCCGAAAAGACCGTACAGTAGCTCCCCAGCTTGAGGGTCTCCGTTGCCTGGCGGGCCAGGTTGTTCATCTCTTCGAGGGGGATATCGAGGCGACCCGACATCTCTTCGAGGAAGGCCCCGGTTCCGGCGGCGCACTTGCGGTTCATTTTAAAGCTGTCGCGCCTCCCTGAAGCATCAAGCTTGATGATCTTGTTGTCCTGCCCGCCGATATCGATGATGGTGATCGCACCTGAAAAGCTGTAGTGACAGCCTTTGGCGTGGCAGCCGATTTCGGTTTTGCATTTTTCGGTGACAAAGGCGACGTTGTTGCGCCCATAACCGGTGGCGACCGCCTCGATAATCTCACTCCGCTTGGCGCCGGCCATCTCCAGCGAGGCATCCAGGCAGAGCGCGGCGGTTGCGGCGAAATCGATGCCCGATTTCTTGACGGCATGGCCGAGCAGCACCCCGTGCCGGTCAATAACCGCCACCTTGGTGCGTGATGCTCCCATGTCGAGTCCGACATAAACCGGCTGTGCCATACTTGCCTCGGTGCTGTGGGTTTAATTTGCTCTGGCTCGGCTAGTACCGCGCCGCTTCCGCTTCGATCGTTCTGACCAGGTTGACCAGCCGTGGCCCGATGTCGTCCTCAAGCATGTGCTGGCGCAGCACAAACGAGGGTGCGTTGCAGTTGAAGGTCAACAGCCGGCAGCCGGCGACCGGCAGCATCGGCACGCCGACCGCGTTGACGTCGCTGCGCCATTCACCGAGGGACATGCAGAAGCCGCGCTCCTGATAGTCGCGTAACGCCTGTTCGATGCCGGCCTTATGTTTCTGCCAGTTATCGGGGTCCCGTTGGCGGATATTGTCCATCAGGGTTTCGCGCTCATCCTGCGGCAGGCCGCAGAGCAGGGCCCTGCCCATGGCGGTCGTGGCGATCGGCACCCTGGTGCCCGGCTCACGGCGCAAGGAGACGGTGGCATCGGTACTGTAGCGTCCATCGAGGTAGATCATGCCGTGGCGATCGCGGGTGCCGACCGAAACCACGGTTTGTGAATAGTCGGCCAGATCCTGCATCAGCGGGCGCGCGATCTTGAGTACATCCATGTTGGTGAGTAGCGAAAACCCGAGGGAGAGCACCGCGGTGCCGAGTTGGTACTTGCCCAACTTTTCATCATGGTGGAGATAACCCATACGGGTCAGGGTGTAGGTCAGGCGGGAGACGGTCGGTTTCGGCAATCCGGTGCGCTCGGCGATGTCCTGATTCCCCAGGTGTCTGTCTCTGGGCCTGAAGCAGCGCAAGACCTCAAGCCCGCGAGCCAGGGCGGTCACGAATTGGCGATCCTTGCTGTTCTCCTCGAGGGAGGCAATGCTGTCCATTGCGATCAGCTCCGCCTTGCTGCTCTTATTGTTTAATGCTGGGTTGTCAGTCATGGGCTTTTTCTCCGTGGCTGCCATTGCAGGCGCCGCCCTGCTTCAAAAGCGATTTGATCCGGTCGGTCTGGCCGAACTTTTGGTCCGCTCTTGCTTATTAATGTCTATAGAAAAGGCAGGTGCCTGTCAAGAAATAAAACAATGTTTTTTCAGAATGTGGTTTCGCATTGCGAAATATGGCACAGGGGGTTTGCGATGCTTATCTATACTTAGGTTGTAATTTAAGGCTCTATTTTGCCAGGCGCAGACTCCTATCTAGCTGTTATCACAATCTATCGTTAGTTTTTTATTGGAGATCAATTTTTTTTGAAGAAAAATATTTACAAACAGTGTTATGTCGGTTACGATTTACTAGAACCGAAAAGCAGTTTCGCATTGCGAAATAGCAAGAAGCTTGTTGGACGAGGCATGGTTCGATGAAATCTGCATTGGCAGGATGTCTCTAATCTCACAGTTTTTACACCACTAAAGAGGGTAGGCGAATGAAACCAATTACAACTGTAGGCGTCGTCGGCGCCGGAACCATGGGTTCAGCGATTGCTCAACACTTTGTCATGAAGGGCTTGCCGGTCATCCTGGTCGACCAGCAGCAGGAATTTCTGGAGCGTGGGGTTGGTTACATCCGCGAATCGCTGGGCGAGGCCTTGCAGCGGGGGCTGATCGACCAGCAGTCCTTTGATCAGATCCTCGGCCGACTGCACTGCACTACCGATCAGGCGGAGTTGGCCAAGGCCGATCTGCTGGTCGAGGCGATTTTCGAAAACCTTGAGGTCAAGAAGGGGCTGTTCGCCGAACTGGAGAAGGTGGTCGGTCCTGACTGTATCCTCGCCAGCAATACCTCCTCTTTTTTGATCAGTGAGATTGCTGCCGAGCTGCAGACGCCTGAGCGGGTGGTTGGTGTTCACTACTTCTTCCATGCAGCCAAGAACAAGCTGGTCGAACTGATCCCCGGTGCAAAATCAGCGCCCGAGATCGTCGCCGCACTGGAAAATTTCTACACCTATTATGACAAGACCCCGATCCTGGTTAAGGATGCTCCCGGTTTTGCGGTCAACCGCTTCTTCGTCCCCTGGTTGAACGAGGCGGCCCGTCTCTATGAAGAAGGCTGCGGCAGTATCGCCTTTATCGACCGGATCGCCTGTGATGTTTTCGGTGTCGGCATGGGGCCATTTGCCCTGATGAACGCGACCGGCGTGCCGATCGCCATGCATGCCGCCGATGGTCTGGCCAGTGAACTCAATCCCTTTTACGCCCCGGCGCAGGTCCTTTGTCGGCAGGTCGAAGCGAAGCAGGACTGGAACGTTGAGGATACCCGGCAGCTCAACAATGGTTACGATCAAGCCGAGGTTGTCACCCGCCGCCTGGTCGGTGCCAGTCTCGGGGTAGCTGCGCAGATGGTTGATGAAGGGGTGGTCGACGCGACCTCCACCGATCTGGGTGCGCGCGCCGGCCTGCGCTGGCCGGTCGGTCCTTTCGAACTGCTTGAAAAGTTGGGAGTGGCGCAGGTCAAAGAGATGGTCGAGAGTGTCTTCTCGGTCTGGGATCTGGCCACCCCGGCCTGTCTGACCGATCCGGCCAGGGCAGAAAGTTTGCGTCTGAACTGGGTGAAGACGGAGGTTGTCGACGAGACCGGTTTTATTATTTTCGATCTGCCCGATCGGATGAACCCGCTCGGCGAGCAGGTGATGAGCCAGCTTGATCGCTGTGTTGATGAGCTCAATGGCCGCACCGATATCTCTAAGATCATCATCCACGGCAAGGGCAAGGCATTCATCGCCGGCGCCGATATCAAATTCTTCCTCGATTCCATGGATGCCGATGATCTGCAGCGCATTCAGAGTTTTACCGAATTCGGCCAGCAGGTGCTGAATAAAATCAGTGCCTCGAATAAGACCACCTACGCCTACCTCGACGGGCTGACCCTGGGCGGCGGACTGGAACTGGCACTGGCTTGTGATTACCGGATCGGCACGCGAAAATCGGTGCTGGCCTTTCCGGAGACCGGCATCGGCATCTACCCCGGTCTCGGCGGCACCCAGCGTGCCAGTCGTTTGATCGGCGTCGCCCGTGCCAAGCAGCTGATTGCCAGTGGGCAGTTCCTCAATGGCAAGAAGGCCTATGCTTTCGGTCTGGTTGACACCCTCATCGACCCGGTTTTCGATTTGCGCGAATTGGCTGGCCTCACCCTCGAAAAAGCACAGGCCGGACGCGAGGAAGGAACCCCGGCGGAACTTGAATTCGCCGCATTCAATGGCGAGCTCGACCACCCGTTGCTGACCGCTGAAGGCTCCGAAAAATTGGCTAAAACCCTGAGCCGCAAGGCTCCGATTGCGCTCAAAACAGCGATGAGTCTGATCGACCAGGGCTATGCTCTGAAACTGCAGGAGGGCCTGCAATTGGAACTCAGCGGCCTGAAGACCATCTTCGCCACTCAGGATGCCAAGACCGGACTTTCAAGCATTCTCAGTGGCCAAAAACCTAATTTCACCGGCGAATAAGGAGCCATCATGAAAGCAAGCGTACAGGGTTTTATGGATAAACAGGCTGGCAGTGGTGCTCTTTTCGAGGATATCTACCTGCTTGAAGGCAAACGGACGCCCTTTGGTAAATAC
>JAUXIR010000257.1 GCA_030620915.1 Geopsychrobacter sp.
ACCACCAAGACCTGGTCATTTTACACATCCATTGCAGAGATTGAGACTGTTGAAGCCTTCTGTGGCTTCGTAGGTAATAAACCTATCTACGGGCAGAGATTAGCCTACGCAGCAAAAAGTTCCCGCCTGATTGGATAACAAATTATGGGTCTGTATGATCTGACCATCGCAGAATTCTAGAACCATGTTTTACATATGTCCTGACTAAATTGGATGAAACGATCGCGCAGAACCTTAAACGAAAGATCAGGCATAGGGTGACTGCGCTGGAACAATTGGAGGTCTGCCGTCAATGGAATTGACTCGCGAAATATACTGGAATGTTGGTCATGGCTTAACCACTTTGGTGCCCATGTACCTACTGACATTTTCTGCGGTTGCCCTGCTGATTAATGAGTTCGTGGCGCGTATCAAAGTCTACAAACAGGGAAAAACCGCGCTGCGGACAGATCAACTCCCGGTGCGGATTGTCGCCATGCTCAAGTCGGTGCTGCTGCAGAGCAAAGTGGTCCGGGTCAAGGGGCCCGGCCTGGCTCACGGCCTGTTCTTCTGGGGCTTTTTCCTGTTATTTCTCGGCACCTGCCTGATTGTTGCTCAGGCCGATTTTACCGATCTGTTGTTCGGCGTAAAGTTCCTTAAGGGCAACTTCTACCTGCTCTTCTCGGTGGTTCTCGATCTCGCCGGCCTGGTCGCCATTACCATGCTCGGCGGCCTGCTGGTGCGTCGCTATATCGTTCGCCCCGAGGGTCTGGAGAGCGCGTCGGATGACCTCATCATGCATGGTTTGTTGTTTGCGATCCTGATCAGCGGTTTTGTTATCGAAGGCGCACGGATGGCGGTTACCGAAACAGGAACTACCCTGGCCTTATGGTCGCCGGTTGGGCTGGTTTTTGCCAAGGGTCTGGCCGGTTATGATGAAGTGTCTCTGCGCGCATTACACAGCTACACCTGGTGGTGCCACCTGCTGCTGGTGATGGCCTTTATTGTTGCTATCCCTTTCACCAAGTTCAAACACATCTTCACCACCAGCCTCAATTACCTGTTCGCCGATATCGGTCCGACCGGCAAATTGGTAAGCCTTGACCTTGAAGACGAAGAGGCTGAGAGCTTCGGTGCCGGTAAAATCACCGATCTGACCTGGAAAGATATCTTCGACACCGATGCCTGTACCCAGTGCAAACGCTGTCAGGATCGTTGTCCGGCGCATAATACCGAAAAGCCGCTGTCGCCGATGAAGCTGATTAATCAGCTGGGCGATGTCGCCTTCAATAATCCTGAAGCGGCACTGGTGGATGCCTGCGACAAGGAGGCGATCTGGTCCTGCACCACCTGCCGCGCCTGCCAGGATATCTGTCCCGCTGCCATCGAACACGTTACTAAGATCGTCGATATGCGCCGCAACCTCGTCTTGATGGAGGGGGAGTTTCCCGGTGAAGAGGTGATGGTCGCCATGGAGAACACCGAAGTTAACGGCAACCCTCTGGGGATCGGTTATGCCAGCCGTGGAGACTGGGCTGAAGACCTGGGGATCAAGACCCTGGCCGCAGACCCGGAGGTCGACATTCTCTATTTTGTCGGTTGTTACGCTTCATTTGACAAGCGCAACATCAAGATCGCCACTGCCTTTATCAAGCTTTGTCAGGCCGCCGGTATCAAGGTCGGTATCCTCGGCAAGGAGGAGAAGTGCTGTGGAGAGCCGATGCGCAAGATGGGCAACGAATATCTCTATCAGACCCTGGCCGCCGAGAATGTTGAATTGATCAAAGCCTATGGAGTCAAGCAGATCGTTACCAGCTGTCCACACTGCTTCAATACCCTCGACAAGGACTACCGCGACTTCGATTTCGACATCCCGGTCAGCAACTACAGCGTTTACCTGCAAGAGTTGCTGCAAAGCGGCCGGCTGAAGCTCGGCTCAACGGAGTTCTCTTGCACCTACCACGACTCCTGTTATCTCGGGCGCCATAACGATATCTACGCTGCCCCTCGTCAGCTGATTGAGGCCGCCGGTGGCCGGATCGTCGAGATGGACAGATCTCGAAGCGAAGCCTTCTGTTGTAGTGCCGGGGGCGGCCGGATTATGGCAGAAGAGAGCCTGGGTCGCCGGATTAATGTTAAGCGGGTCGAGATGGCCGTTGAGACCGGTGCTCCGACACTCGTCTCCAACTGCCCTTTCTGTCTGACCATGTTTGAAGAGGGGGTCAAGGGGGCCGATGTCGAAGACCGGCTCATCGCCAGAGACATCACCGAAATTCTGGTCGAACGTTTGTAAATTAGATACCCAGGTTGCCACGGAGGTGCGCTTTTCCTCTCTTTTGCACCTCCGTGGATTTTTAACCAACAGCAAATCCATACAGAAGTATCACGCAACCCTTAACGTTATTGAGGTTAATCATGAAAATTCTGGTGTGTATAAAACAGGTTCCGGATATGGAGTCGAAGTTTAAAATTGCCGATGACGCAACCTGGTATGGCAGCAAGGATTTAGCCTGGAGAATGAATGAATATGACGAATATGCCGTTGAACAGGCCGTTCAGCTTAGATCTCAGGTCGATGATGCCGACCTAACCGTCCTGTGTATCGGTCCACAACGGGTTCAGGAGACCATGAAAAAAGCCTTGGCCATGGGTTGTGATCGCGGTGTCCATATCGACGATGCGGATTCGTTTAAAAAAGATCCCTTCGAGATCGCTTCGATGATCGCGGAGTTTGCTAAAGAGAAAAGCTTCGACATGATCTTTACCGGCATGCAATCCCAGGATCGCGGCAGCGCCCAGGTCGGTTTAATCCTGGCAGAACTGCTGAACCTGCCAAGCATCTCTACGGTAGTTGATTTTGCCTTTGATGATGGCAAGGTCACCGCAAAACGTGAGCTTGAGGGTGGCCTTAAAGCCAAAGTCAGTTGCACCGCTCCGGCATTGATCACCTGCCAGCTGGGACTGAATACCCCACGTTATCCGACCCTGCCGAACATCATGAAAGCCAAGAGAAAAGAGTTGCTTTCGTTAGCTGTCGCCGATCTGCTCAAAGTTGAGGGCAGGCAGGAGACCGCCAAAATCTACTTCCCTGAGAAGAGATCTGGTGGATTGGTGTTAGAGGGTGCCGCAGGCGATCTGGCCGATCAGCTGATCCAGATCCTCAAAGCAAATACCGGCGTACTGGCCTGATAAGGAGTGAACAAATGAAAGCATTACTGGTTGCAGAAAATAGAGATGGACAGCTGCTAGCTTCAAGCTACGAGCTGGTTGCTTTTGCTCAACAGCTTGGCGCCGACTCCGCCATGTTCCTGGTCGGCAGCGAGAGCGCCCTGCCCCAATACGCTGGCACTCTCTATCTGGCCGACAGCGGCAAGCACAGTGAATATAACCCGGCAGTCCACAAACAGCTACTCCTTGACGTCAGCGCCAGGGAGCAGCCGGACATGGTGGTCTTTTCCCACTCATCATACGGCTGGGACCTTGCGCCAAGGGTCGCAGTGGCACTGGGTGCGGCCCATGTCTCAGAGGTCGTTGAGGTTGTTGAAGGCGCCCTGGTTGTCCCGGTCTGCAACGCCAAGTTACGGCGCCAGATCAAGGTTAAAACCGGCAAAACGGTCGTCTCATTGCAGTCTGGAGCCTTCAGCCTGAGCGAGGATCCGGTCGGCGTGCC
>JAUXIR010000378.1 GCA_030620915.1 Geopsychrobacter sp.
AACCCGACCGGCACCGTGACCAGCAGGCAGCAGCTCAAGGCCTGGGTCGACTACGCCCTCGAGAATGAGGCGGTGATCCTGTTCGATGCGGCCTATGAAGCCTTCATCACCGAAGCCGACATCCCCCATTCGATCTACGAGATCGAAGGCGCCAAACAATGCGCCATCGAATTTCGCAGTTTCTCCAAGACCGCAGGCTTTACCGGCGTACGCTGCGGCCTGACCGTCGTCCCCGAAGAGTTGCTGGGCACCACCGCAAACGGCGAGAAGTACAGCTTCAACAAGCTCTGGAACCGCCGCCAGGGCACCAAGTTCAACGGTGTCTCCTACCCGGTGCAAAGGGCCGCAGCGGCGGTCTACAGCGATGAAGGCTGGGCCCAGGTCAAGGCGGTGATCGATTACGCCATGGAGACCGCCCGCATCATTCGCGCAGGTCTGAGTGAGGCCGGCATCCAGTGCTATGGTGGCGTCAACGCCCCCTATATCTGGCTGAGAACCCCCGAAGGGATGAGCAGCTGGGATTTCTTCGACAAACTCCTCAACGAATGTCACGTAGTCGGAACCCCCGGCTCGGGCTTCGGCCCCTCGGGCGAAGGCTATTTCCGACTCAGCGCCTTCGGTGACAAGGAGAAGGTGACCGAAGCGGTAGCCAAGATCAAGCAGAAGTGGGGCAAGTAAAATAAAAAGGGCGGCCGATGAGGCCGCCCTTTTTACTTGTAAAATTGCACTCCAGATCCCGACGAACCTATTTCTCCCCCAGCTGTGGCGCGACAGGCTCAAGTCGCCAGATATCCCGATTGTATTCGGATATCGTCCGATCGGTGGAGAAACGACCACTGGCAGCGGTGTTGAGGATACTCATCCGCGTCCAGTTCTCCTGGTCGCGGTAGGCCAGGGCGACGCGCTGCTGAGCATCCAGGTAGCTGCGAAAGTCAGCCGCCGTCATCCAGGGATCCTGAGGGCTGGTGATCGCCTGCAGGATCGGATCGAAGATACCGGGCTCGAACTGGTTAAAATGACCACTCTGCAGCAGCTGCACTACCCGTCGCAGATCTTCGTCGCCGGCAATGATGGCCGCCGGGTCGTAATGGCCGCGCAGCTCCTCCACCTCTTCGGCGCTCAAGCCGAACAGGAAGAAATTATCCGCCCCCACCTCCTCAAGAATCTCAACATTGGCCCCGTCAAGGGTGCCGATGGTCAGGGCACCATTCATCATAAACTTCATGTTACCGGTTCCGGAGGCCTCCTTGCCCGCGGTCGAAATCTGCTCCGAGAGGTCACTGCCGGGAGCGATGATCTCCATCGCGGAGACCCGATAATTGGGCAGAAAAGCCAGACGCAGACGGTCGGCACTAACCGGGTCCGAATTGACTACGGTGGCGACATTATTGATCAACTTGATGATGCGCTTGGCCAGGAAATAACCGGGGGCGGCCTTGCCACCGATGAGTACACAGCGCGCGGTCCAGTCATCAGCATCTCCCCGCTTGAGGCGATCATAGAGATGAATGACATGCAAAAGATTAAGCAGTTGTCGCTTGTACTCATGGATCCGCTTGACCTGCACGTCGAATATAGCCTCAGGGTCGAAGACCACTCCGCACTCGGCCTCAACCAGTTGTGCCAGACGCTGCTTGTTCTGTTGCTTCACCTCCCGCCAGCGACTACGAAAGAGCGGGGTGGCGGCATAGGGGGCTAGATCCGCCAGTCGGGAGAGATCTGCAACCCAATTTTCTCCCACCGTTTCGCTGATCAGACGAGAGAGCCTTGGATTGCACCAGGCGAGCCAGCGGCGTGGGGTGACCCCATTGGTCTTATTATTGAATTTCTTCGGCCACAGGTCGAAGAAATCACGGAACAGCCCCTCTCTGAGCAGCCGGGAGTGGAGAGCGGCGACACCATTAACCGAGAAACTACCGACGATAGCAAGGTAAGCCATGCGTACCTGCGGTACCTGCCCCTCTTCGATGATCGACATGCGCCGCTGTCGTTCAGTCTCGCCGGGCCAGCACTGGGCAACCTCGGCCAGGAAACGCGCATTGATCTCAAAGATGATCTCGAGCAGGCGCGGCAGCAGGCGGGCAAAAGTCGGCACCGGCCAACGCTCCAGCGCCTCGGGGAGCAGGGTGTGGTTGGTATAGGCCATGGTCTCGCTGGTGATCCGCCAGGCCTCATCCCACTCCAGGCCCTGCTCGTCCATGAGTAGACGCATCAGCTCGGGAACCGCGCAGCTCGGATGGGTATCGTTGAGCTGAAACCGGTTCTTTGTCCCAAAGTTAGAAAAGTCTTGGCCGTGCCTGCCGACCCAGCGGGAGACAACATCCTGCAGGCTTGCCGAGGCGAGGAAGTACTGCTGACGCAGGCGCAGTTCCTTGCCGCTCTCGCTGGCATCGTTGGGGTAGAGGACCAGTGTGATCTGCTCAGCCGAATTTTTCGACGCTACCGATTCGGGGTAGAGGCCGGCATTGAACTCGCCGAGATCGAATTCATCGGTTGCACA
>JAUXIR010000162.1 GCA_030620915.1 Geopsychrobacter sp.
CTGCTGCAGGTGCGTGCTCAGGAGCAGGGGGTGAGCATCCCCTTCACCGCCAACACGCCTTACATCAACAGCATTCCGCGCAGCCAGCAGCCGCTCTTCCCCGGTGACCGTGAAATCGAACGCCGGATCAAGTCGATCATCCGCTGGAACGCCATGGCGATGGTGGTGCGTGCCAATCAGGAGTCGGTCGGTATCGGCGGCCATATCTCAACCTTCGCTTCGACGGCGACCCTGTGGGAGATCGGTTTCAATCATTTCTGGCGTGGGCGGACCGAGGATTTTCTCGGCGACATGGTCTATTTCCAGGGCCATGCTTCGCCCGGGATCTACGCCCGGGCCTTTCTGGAAGGGCGCTTGAGCGAGGATGATCTCAAGGGCTTCCGTCACGAACTGCGACCCGGCAAGGGGGGGCTCTCCTCCTATCCCCATCCGTTTTTGATGCCCGATTTCTGGGAATTTCCGACCGTCTCCATGGGCTTGACCGCGATCAGCGCCATCTATCAGGCACGCTTCAACCATTATCTGGTCGACCGTGGGCTGCGTAAGAGGAGCGGACGTAAGGTCTGGACGATGCTCGGTGATGGTGAGATGGATGAGCCGGAATCCTTGGGCGCGATCAGTCTGGCCGCACGCGAGAAGCTCGATAACCTGATCTTCGTCATCAACTGCAACCTGCAGCGTCTCGATGGTCCGGTACGCGGCAACGGCAAGATCATCCAGGAGCTTGAGGCTGATTTTCGCGGCGCCGGCTGGAACGTGATCAAGGTGATCTGGGGGGATGACTGGGATCGACTGCTCGAAGCCGATCAGTCGGGCAAACTGGTGCAGCGCATGGATGAAGTGCTCGACGGCGATATGCAGCATTTCACCCTGGCGAGCGGCGCTTATGTGCGTCAGCATTTCTTCGGCAAGTATCCCGAACTGCTCGAACTGGTCAAGGGCTACAGCGACGAGCAGCTCGGGCGCTTGAGCCGTGGTGGCCATGATCCCGACAAGGTCTATGCCGCCTATAAGTCAGCGTTCGAGCACAGTGGCTCGCCGACGGTGATTCTGGCGCAGACCATCAAGGGCTATGGCTTGGGTGAGGCTGGCGAGGGGAAAAACATTACCCATGCGCAGAAGAAATTGAACGATGTCGAGCTCAAGGCCTTCCGCACCCGCTTCAATATCCCGATCAGCGACAAAGAGATCCTTGATACCCCCTTCTACAAACCGGCGGAAAACAGTCCCGAAATGACCTATCTCAAGCAGCGCCGCGCCGCCCTGGGAGGTCATCTGCCGCAGCGTCAGGATGGCAGCTATCCGATGGCCTGTCAGACCGAAGAGGTGATCCGTGAGTATTTTGCCGGTTCAGGCGAGCGTCCGCTGGCAACGACTATGGCCTATGTCCACCTGCTGACCAAGCTGTTGCGCGATCCTGAATTCGGCAAGTTGATCGTACCGATCGTGCCCGACGAGGCGCGCACCTTCGGCATGGAATCGCTCTTCCGCGAGGCGGGGATCTACAGCCACGTCGGTCAGCTCTATGAGCCGGTCGACAAGGGCAGTCTGCTCTTCTACAACGAAAAGAAGGAGGGTGCAATCTTAGAGGAGGGGTTGAGCGAAGCGGGCTCGATGGCCAGTTTCATCGCCGCCGGAACTGCCCATTCGAACAACGGTGTACAGACCATCCCCTTCTATACCTTCTACTCGATGTTCGGTTTTCAGCGGGTCGGGGACCAGATCTGGCAGGCCTGCGACAGCCGCGCGCGTGGTTTTTTGATCGGTGCCACGTCCGGACGGACCACCCTGGCGGGAGAAGGCCTGCAGCATCAGGATGGACACAGCCATGTCCTGGCCCTGACCCCGACGCGGGTCAAGGCCTACGACCCGGCCTTCGCCTATGAGCTGGCGGTCATCATCCACGAAGGGCTGACGCGGATGTACTGCCATCAGGAGGATCTGATCTACTATCTGACGGTGATGAATGAGACCTATCCGATGCCGCCGATGCCCAAAATACCGAGTCGGGCAAAGGTCCGCGAGGGGATTCTCAAGGGGATCTACCGTTTCAATAAATCGACACTCAAGTCCGCCAAAGGCAAGGTCCACCTGCTCGGCAGCGGGGCGATTCTCAACGAGACCCTCAAGGCGCAGACGCTGCTCGAAGCAGATTACGCCGTTGCCGCCGACGTCTGGAGCGTAACCAGCTACAAGGAACTCTACAGCGATGCGGTCGAGTGTGAACGCTGGAACCTGCTGCACCCGGAGAAGAAGGCGAAGACTCCCTATCTCAGCAGCCTGTTGGCGAAAGAGCAAGGGAGCTTCGTCGCCGTCAGCGACTACATGAAGGTTTTGCCCGCCAGTGTCGCGCAGTGGATTCCCGGGCCCTTGCATTGCCTGGGGACCGATGGTTTTGGCCGGAGTGATGACCGCGCCCATCTGCGTGATTTCTTCGAGATCGATGCGCGCTACATCGTATTGGCGGCCCTGCAGCAGCAGGTCGATGCGGGCAAACTACCGAAGACTCTGTTGGGCAAGGCGATTAAGGATTTGAAAATCGATGCGGAGAAAGCGAATCCGCATGTGGATTAGGAGGTGCGTGGAAAGTCAAAGGCTGATTGCCACCAAGGCACCAAGGAGACCACGAAAAGCCTTTTAACGGAGAGCCACAGAGATGGAGAGGACACAGAGAAAAGCAAATGAAAGCCTTGATTTTTAACCAAAATTAGATTTTGTTTTTCTCTCCGTCTCTGCTCCTCTCCGCCCCTGCGTTAAAAGGCCTTTGACCTTCTTGGTAAACTTGGTGTCTTGGTGGCTAACCTTCTTTTGGGTTTTGTGAACCTAAAACAAAGGACCGATATGAAACAGGAGATCAAAATACCTGAGATCGCCGAGGGGGTGACCGCGGGGACGGTGGTGACGGTGACGGTCGCGCTTGGCGACAGTGTCGAGGCCGACCAGACGCTGCTGGAATTGGAAACCGACAAGGCGGTGGTGGCGATCCCCACCCCGGTTGCCGGGACGATCAGCGAAATCCGGGTTGCCGAGGGCGAGAACGTTGCGGTCGGTTCGACCATCATGCTGCTGGAAACGGTCGGGGATGGCGAAACGACAGTGGCGGTGGCAGCATCGGAGCCTGCTGCTGAAAAGCCAGCAAAGACAGAGGAGGTTAGGGCACCGGACGCAGCGGTGATGATGACCGCGTCGGAGGTTGTTCCATCGCAGGGGACCCAACAGCCAGTTGTTGAAGCACGGAGCGAGCCGAGCAGCCTGCGCCGCAATAACCTGATTGCTCCGGCGGCACCTTCGGTGCGGCGGCTGGCGCGTGAGCTCGGTGTCGATATCTATCGGGTCGAAGGGACTGGCCGGGGAGGGCGGATCGGCGCCGAAGATGTCCACGAATTCGTGCGTCAGAGCATGCAGCGCATGAGTGGTGGCGGCATGGTTGCCGCCAAATTCTCCGGTCCGGATGCTCAGCGGCCACTGCCCGATTACAGTCGTTTCGGTGAGATCAGCCGTGAACCCTTATCCAGGGTGCGGCAGCTGACCGCCGACGCCATGAGTCATGCCTGGTCGACCATCCCGATGGTGACCCAATATGACAGGGCATGTATCGGCAAGGTTGAAGAATTCCGCAAAGAGTTCAATCTCACCGCCACTTCGGAAACCAAGCTGACCATGACCGCCTTTATGATCAAGGTCTGTGCCGCGGCCCTGCGTGTCTTTCCCCATTTCAACTCCGCCCTCGATCTGGCCCGCCGTGAGCTGGTGCTCAACCATTTTATCAATATCGGTGTTGCGGTCGATACCCCGGCCGGTTTGCTGGTGCCGGTCATCCGCGCGGCCGATAATAAAGGGGTCGAAAGGATCGCGGTCGAACTCAATGAGTTGGCGATTCGCAGCCGTGAGCGGCGGATCGGTCCGACCGAGATGGAGGGCGGAACCTTCACCATCAGCAATCTTGGTGGCATCGGCGGCAACGCCTTCACCCCGATTGTCTACCCGCCCCAGGTGGCGATCCTCGGGATTGCCGAGGCGCAGAGGCAGCCGGTGTGGAATGGTTCTGAGTTCGAGCCACAGCTGATGATGCCGCTCTGTCTGAGCTATGATCATCGGGTGATCGATGGTGCCGCCGGGGCACGATTTTTACGTTGGATCTGCCAGGCACTGGAGAATCCGTTGCAGCTGGTGATGAAGGGTTGATCCTCGTGCGAGTTTTGCGTGTGCCGGTCGTTGGAGGCATATTCACCAGTTAATTGCGCTGAATTGACAATGCGGATAATCGGTGTATCCTTCTTAGATACAAATTTTCATTAAATCTGAATCCGCGAGTATCCTGCGGCGAAATAGTACAAGTCATTGGGTCGCTTGAGCGCTCCAAAAACCACCGGTACGCCTTCGGCTGAAACTCAGATTTTTGAGAGACTCCTTCCATTCAAGAACTTGCACTCTTCATCCACCGTTTACCCATGGATTTCAGGTTGTTTCGGCTTAAGGAGGAGACTGATGAAGAGGGCTCTGTTTGTCCTGTTGTTTCTGTTGTTTGGAAGTTCATTGCTCTTTGCCGCTGGGGGTGTCAAGAAGAAGCGGCCGCGAGCCTATGATTACGGCCAGGTCGTGATCAATAACTTTTCGACAAGTTCAGGCCTCTCTCCAGTGATCTTTGATCACTGGCCCCACCGTAGCAAGTACACCTGCCGCCTCTGCCATGTTGATATCGCTTTCGAAATGCAGGCAAACGCCACTGAGATCAGCGCTGCCGATAATCAACAGGGTTATTATTGCGGCAGTTGTCACAACGGAAAATCTCGCTATCAGGGGGAAACGATCTTTGCTGCCTGTGAGCCGGCCGAAAAACAAACCGATGCCGCTCGCTGCCAGCGTTGTCATCAGCCGGTAAAAAACCCACAGCGCAAATCCGCGTACTATGCTTTTGTCAAAGGGATGCCGTCAGAGCGCTTCGGCAACAAGATCAACTGGGAGCAGGCTGAAAACGTGGGGCTGATCCAGCCGCTCGACTACCTTGAAGGGATTTCTGTGACAAGCCCCGCCATGCCGATACAGCAGGATTTTGCTCTGAAGGCCAAGGTAAAGGGGATGCCGGGCATCATCTTCTCACATC
>JAUXIR010000362.1 GCA_030620915.1 Geopsychrobacter sp.
AAAGAACCACCCGACTGCATGGCTTGAATCGCATTCAAGATGAGGTTGATAAAGATTTGCTTGAATTTATTATGATCTATCCTTGCCAGCGGCAGTTTGCCGAATTCTTCAATCAACTGTATCTGCTCTTTGTTCAATTCATAGCGCAGTAACGCCACGACATCCCGCAGTGTCTGGTTCAGGTTCGTCAGCTTTTTTCGCCCTTGCTGATGACCGGAATAGGAGAGTAACTCCGAGGTCAGGTTTTTCAAGCGATCAACTTCATTGCCGATCCGCTGGAGCAAATCCAGTTGTTCCGTGGTGTAACCCTCTTCAGCGACCAGTAATTGACAGGCATAGCTGATCACTGCCAAAGGGTTATTGATTTCATGAGCGATGCCGGTGCTCATTCTGCCGACTTCGGCCAGTTTTTCCGATTGGATGGTTTGCGCCAGAAGTTGCTCGAATTCAGTAATGTCTTCGACGGCGACAACTGCACCGATCATGGTGCCGCCTTTAGTTAAAGGCGCCAGATACCTTTTCTGCAAACGATTCTCTCCCGCCAGGCCGCGGTGAAGTAACCGCAGATTTTCCGCTCTGCCACTGTCCAACACACGCCGCAGGCGCTCGGCGACCCCTTCTTTTTCCAGACTGGGAAACAGTTTCAGCAGGGAACTCCCCAGGGCTTTTTCTGCGTTGATACCGCTCATTTTTGCCATGCCGTCGTTCCACGAGGTTATCTGCATTTGCCGGTTGACCGTATAGAGGCCGATGCTGATGCTCGATAAAATCTGCTCGTTGAGGTGATGGAGGTTCTCCTTCTCCCGGGACGCCCGGCAGAGATCCCGGTACAAATGGGCATTATCGATTGCTATCGCCGCCTGTCCGGCCAGGATGGCGATAGCATCACAGTCGTTTGCGGAAAAGGCCTTCGGCTGTTGACTCTCGACATTGAAAACTCCGATGACCCTGTTTCGGGCAATCAACGGTACCGCCAGCTCCGAACAGGCCGCTTCAATGCCGGGGATATAGTCGTCCGCCTGACTCAGATCCTGAATCAGGCAGGGCTTTCCAGATTCCGCGGCTTTGCCCATGACGCCATGACCGATAAGGATCGGCTTGGCCACAACTTCCTCGCTGTAGCCAAAAGAGGCGACCGAGTTCAGAGTTATACCGTCATCGCCGAGCAAACGGATAATCGCGTTCTCAAAATGTAAGACTTCTCGAGAAATTTTCAGGATCCGTGGCAGCAGATGATCCAGATCGGTAATAGCCGCCAGCTCTTTGCCGACATCGATTAAGGCTCTGAACAGTTTCTGATTCTGATCGGACATAACAGGGCACTCTCCTTGGGAGAACAAAATTGAATTGCAGCATCAAGGGGACGAACAATCTATTAGATAAGCATGGAGAGTGCCAAAAGTTTCCGCTTGAGATGATATGGGGAGCCGGTTCTCTTTTGTTTGACTTGAATCTGCGTCATTCAGATTTGATGTTCCCCCCTGTTCATCTCCGGGAATAGTATCCGGGGAACTTGGTAACGCCGGGCAGGAGGTCAGAGAGGTTGGAATCCAGCAGGGTTCGACAGCCTGTTAGTCGAGGTAGCGCTTGATGATTCTGTCGAGGGCGCCGGACTCCTTCAGCTGGTCAAGGGCCGTTTGCAGCTGGCTGACAACCCGGTCGTCGGTTTTACGGTTGAGGGCGTAATAGTACTCGGCCTGCTTGAGCGTATAGACGGCTTCATAATCGTTCGTCGCATAGCCGAGGCTCTTGAGGTTCCAGAGGGTGACCAGCTTGCCGTAGGCGAGCAGATCGATCCGGCCCTTCTGCAGCATTTCAGCCAGATGAACTCCCTTGTTGTAGCGATAGATCCGGTTCCGCTTCACCCCGAGTTCCCGCAGGGTCTGCTCGCCGACATCGTTCAGCACCACGCCGACGCGTAACCTCTTCGAGTTGATCTCTTTGATACTATCGAGGGCGAAATTCCGTCCCTTGCGCGCAAACAGAACGATCTCCGAACGGATAATCGGCCCCACCCACTTGAACAGCTTCTCCCGGGCGGGGGTGCGGGTCGTCGAAAAGAGCAGGACACCTTCGGTGTTGAGGGCGACATTATAGCCCCTGGCCCAAGGGAGCGAGCCGATATCCTCGCGGGTTTGGCTGGCCCCGACCAGCTTGAGCATCTCAAGCAGAAGGTCGGTGGAGATCCCTTGGGTGATCCCTTCAGCGGTGAAGTTGAATGGCGGGTATTCTTCGGTGATAAAGACCAGATCGTCCAGCGTCTGGGCGCAGAGACTGGTGGTACTGATGACGAAAATAAGCGCAAATAGCAGGGTCTTCATCGCGGATTCCGTGTCGGCGGCTGGCTTTTCATTGCGGTGTTACAGAATCAGTATATCCCTGCTCCGTTCAGCTGCAACCTCGGTCGGGGGGTGAATGCGGTTGCCAGCTCTCAGCGCAAAAATCTATCAGCAGGGCGCTGGGGATGAAGCTGTCGAGTTCCAGGCTGCGGCTGCCGAGCAGATCTTCGGCAAGATTGCCCAGCAGGTCAAACTCGCGCGCGAAGATCTCGCGGAAGGGGGCGCGCAGTCCAGGCAGGGTCAGCGGGTCACTGCCGGTGAAGTTGAGCGTACAGTAGTCGTCGGAGAAACATTCACCCGAGAGGTCGA
>JAUXIR010000243.1 GCA_030620915.1 Geopsychrobacter sp.
CACCACCGAAGAAGATGTAAGCCACGCCGACCCCAACCAGGCCGAGGGAAGCGACGGCCAGGCCCATAACGGCACCGCCGTTAAAGGAGACCTCCAGCGCCTTGGCCTGACCACTGATGCGGGCCGCTTCGGTGGTACGCACGTTGGCGCGAGTCGCGGCCTTCATGCCGATGTAGCCACAGGTCATCGAGCAGATTGCGCCACCCAGAAAAGCCAGAGCGGTCTGAAAGTTCATGCCCATGGCGATCACGCCGAAGACCAGCACGATAAAGACGGCGAGAACACGATACTCACGAGCTAAAAAGGCCATGGCGCCGTTGTAGATATCCTCGGAGATCTCTTTCATGCGCGCGTTGCCAACCGGCTGAGCCTTGACCAGCTGATACAGGACAATCGCGATCGCGAAGCCGACTGCTCCCAGAATAGGAGCAAACATCTGCAATTCCATCTGTTCCTTGCCTCTCTTTTTAGGGTTATTGTTCTAACAGGTTTGAACTATTATAAAGATTCATGGCTGATGTTACGCCATTGCGAAAGATCTCTTCGGTCGCATCGGCAACCCGCTCAAGCAGAGTTGGCAAGACGGCCCTTTCATCTGCAGAAAAACGGCCCAGCACATGACCGGTGACATCGCCGTGCACGGGGCGCCCGATACCGATCTTGATCCGGACGAAATCGCCCCGGCCCATGACCCCGCAGATGCTGCGAATGCCGTTATGCCCACCATGACCACCCTCAGGCCGGATTCGTAAGGCCCCGAAGGGCATATCCAGATCGTCATGAGCCACAATCAAATCCCCCGGGGAGACCCCGAGGGACTGATAAGCAGCATTAACGCTGGCACCACTGAGATTCATGAAGGTCTGAGGCAACAGGATTGTCGACTCCTGGCCAGCCACGCGGCCGACACCATACAGCCCTTGGTAACCCTTCTTCTTCAGATTGATGCCAAATCGACCGGCCAGCTCTGCTGCCAGCATAAAGCCGACATTGTGACGGGTCTGTTGGTATTTTTCACCCGGATTGCCGAGTCCTACTAGCAACTTCACGGCGACTCCGAAATCAAATCGACCCGAGGATTATTCCTCGCCAGCCTCTTCGCCCTCTTCGCCCTCTTCACCTTCAACCTCTTCAACTTCCGGCTTGTGGCCGGCAACCGTGAGGATGGTGAAGTTGGCATCGTAAGGGATCTCAGTCCCAGCCGGTGCGGTAATCTCGGCAACGTGAACAACATCACCGATCTCCAGCGCGGTCACATCAATCTCGATCGACTGCGGCACAGCGTTCGGCAGGCAGATGACTTCGATTTCGTGACGGAGAATCTGCAGCATCGCCCCAGCCTTCTCGCCCGCGGAGGTACCAACGGTGACAACCGGGATCATGAAGTGACTCTTTTTCTTCAGGTCGATTGCATGGAAGTCGGCGCAGACCATGGTGCGACGAATGGCATGACGCTTGAGGTCCTTCAAAACAACAACCTTGCCCTCAACCGGCTTTGCACCCTTGAGTGTAATCAGGGTGTTCCAACCTGCGACGGACGAAACAGCCTTTTCGAGAGCCTTCGGCTCAACAGCGATCGTGCAAGGCTCGAAACCCTTGCCATAAACAACTGCGGGGACCAGCCCTTGAGCGCGTAGCCTGCGGGCCACACCTTTTCCAGATTCCTCGCGCAGGGTAACATTCAGTTCAGCATTAGCCATCTATCTATTCCTCCGTATCTTTCTTGCAGTACGTCAATCTATCTATTTGGGTTTACGGGCCGCCTGCTCTTTAAACAAAGAGAGAGCTGACCGATTCGTCATTATGGATTCTACGGATTGCCTCAGCCAGCAGCTTGCTGACCGACAAGGTTTTCAAACGATCACATTTTTGAACCAAGCCTTCAACCGGGATGGTATTGGTCACCATAACTTCCTGAAGCTGACTATTTGAAATTCGTTCCAGCGCCGGCCCGGACAAAACACCATGGGTCGCACAGGCCAAAACCGTCAAGGCTCCTGCATTTGAAAGTGCATTTGCGGCCGTGCAAAGGGTACCAGCAGTATCGATCATATCATCGACGATAACGCAGTTCTTGCCCTTAACATCACCGATAATATGCATGACCTCGGCAACATTAGGACCACTGCGACGCTTATCAATAATCGCCAGCCCGGCATCGAGTCGCTTGGCGAAGGCACGCGCCCGCTCGGTACCACCGGCGTCGGGGGAGACGACAATCAGGTCCTTCAGGTTTCTACTCCGGATATCTTCAAGCATGACCGGAGCGGCATACAGGTGATCCACCGGGATATCAAAGAAGCCCTGAATCTGTCCAGCATGCAGATCAACCGTCAGCAAACGATCAACCCCGGCAACCGAAATAAGGTCAGCAACCAACTTTCCGGTAATCGGTGCACGCGGAGCAACCTTACGATCCTGACGGGCATATCCGAAATAAGGAACCACCGCATTGATGCGAGCAGCCGAAGCCCGTTTCAGAGCATCAACCATAATCAGCATTTCCATCAGATGGTTGTTGGTTGGCGCACAGGTCGATTGAATAAGAAAGACATCGCGGCCCCGAACATTGTCACCGATCTCGACCTGAATCTCACCATCGGAGAAGGTGGCAACCTTCGCATTCCCAAGCCCGACCGACAGGTGTTCACAAATCTCTTGTGCCAATTGCGGATTGGAGTTACCAGTAAAAATCTTAATCATTTCCGCTCCAATCTAAAGGACATAAACAAGATCCTAAAAAAACAAAAGGCCTGCCTCGGTTTTCCGATGGCGGCGTCTGTTAGCTGATTCAATGCTGCGCTTACGGCGGGGCGTTTTTACCTGTAACTGCCGGGACTGTCAAGCCCTCTGCGTAAGACATGGTCTATATCGGCCGGGCGACAAATGCCTTCCAGCACAAACCAGAAGGGACAGCAGCCTTGGCTGTCATGGCGGCATCTGCATCGGGGAACACCCCGAAAACACTCGCCCCGCTTCCAGACATCAGCGTCCCCAGCGCCCCATTTGTCAGCATAAAGTCTTTCATTTCGCCGATTTCCGGATGACGGCTGGCCGTTACCAGTTCAAGATCATTATGCAGGACGGCCAAGAGTTCAGGGGTCGTTGCCACCGAAAACCTCGGAAGGTTAGCCAGTTCGCCACCTTTTGTCAACTGCAAACTTTGATAAACCCAGTCGGTAGAGACAGCAAAACCGGGGTTCAATACCAGGTAACAAACCTCCGGCAACGGAGGCAGCGCTTCCAGCCGGGTACCGGTTCCGGTCGCCCAGGCGGGACGCTCGAAGAGAAAGAAAGGAACATCGGCTCCAAGCGCAGCCCCCAACTCCATCAAACGAACCAGAGAGACGGGCTGGCCACAGAGGCGGTTCAGGCCAGACAGAACAGCGGCCGCATCTGACGACCCGCCACCCAGACCAGCAGCCACGGGGATCTGTTTGTCAATCTGGATCCTGACCCGCTGCTGAAGCTGTGTCTCCGCTAAAAAAGAGTGTGCCGCACTGCTCGCGATATTCTCGCCATCACCAAGCTCAAGCCCGTCACAAGAGACCTCGACTCCGCGCCCATTCCCAAGCGAAATCTCGATCCGGTCCGCCAGATCAATCCGTTGCATGGCCATGGCCAGCTCGTGATATCCATCCTGCCTGCGGCCTAAAACATGGAGACAGAGATTAATCTTGGCGGGTGCATCAATAACCAGAGTTTTCACTCAAACAGTATCCTTCCTGTAATGCTGCTCCTGATCCTTCACGGGCAAGCATCATCTTCTGCCAACCGCCCCCTGTCAAGTCGGAGCCTCTTCCAAAATGAAATGAGTCTGAAGCGACCCTCGTGTTTCTAACATGAGA
>JAUXIR010000279.1 GCA_030620915.1 Geopsychrobacter sp.
GGAGGATACCGCGTTAATTATGGCGCGTCTGCTCTGGCCGGTCTTCATGCTGACCATGGTCGTCGGATTCTTCGTCTCTTTTATCCAGATCGGGCCGCTCCTTACCGCCAAGCCCTTCATGCCTGAACTGAGCAAGTTCAACCCGATCAAGGGCGTAGGCCGCATGTTCTCCAAGCGTTCGGCGGTTGAACTGGTCAAGTCCCTTGCCAAGGTCGGGCTGGTCGGTTCGGTCGCCTACAACACGCTATCCGATGAATTTGATGGCGCCCTCGGTCTGCTCCATGTCGACCTGTCACAGACCATCGTCTACCTCGGCAATACCGCCTATCTGGTCATGGCCAAGACCTGCGGCATTCTCATTGTGCTGGGAGCGATCGACTATCTCTTCACCCGCTATGAGATGGAACAGAAGATGAAAATGACCAAACAGGAGGTCAAGGAGGAGTTCAAGGAGTCAGAGGGGGATCCGCAGCACAAGGCGCGGGTGCGCGCGATGCAGCAGCAGATGGCGCGGGGTCGCATGATGTCCGAGGTGCCGAAGGCCGATGTCATTATCACCAACCCGACCCATTTGTCGATTGCGGTCTCCTATGTGCGTGACGAAATGGATGCACCGAAGATGCTTGCCAAGGGGGCCGATCAGCTGGCCTTCCGCATCCGGGAAATTGCGCGTGAAAACAAGATTCCGGTCATCGAAAACAAGCCGGTGGCACGGGCCTTGTACAAACTGGATATAGGGGAGTCGATCCCCGAAGAGATGTTCAAGGCGGTGGCCGAAATCCTCGCTTATGTTTATGGCATCAAGAAGAGTTAGGCCTCTGAAATAACAGAAGTTTTTAATTTTCAGTAACCGCTTGAACCGCATGCCGAAAAATTGACGGGCCGCGACGGAATCTTGGCCCGAGGCAAACTCAGCAGGAGCAACAATGTTCGAAGCTGTGATGGAAAATCGCTGGCGTGAAATAATTTTTCGATCCGATGTGATGGTCGCCTTCGGCCTGGTGCTGATGCTGATGCTGATGATCCTGCCGGTGCCGCCGATTCTGCTCGATCTCTTTCTGTCGCTCAATATCACCATGGCTCTGCTGGTCCTGATCATCTCGCTCTATACCGTCAGGGCGCTCGATTTTGCGATCTTCCCTTCGGTGTTGCTGATCACGACCCTTTTCCGGCTCTCACTCAATGTGGCTTCGACCCGTTTGATCCTGCTGCATGGCGATGAAGGGGTGGGTGCCGCCGGAAGCGTGATCGAATCCTTCGGCCAGTTCGTGGTCGGTGGCAACTATGTGGTCGGGCTGGTCATCTTCATCATCCTGGTGGTTATCAACTTCATGGTCATCACCAAGGGCGCCGGCCGGGTGGCCGAGGTTGCCGCCCGTTTCACCCTCGATGCGATGCCGGGCAAACAGATGGCAATCGATGCCGATCTGAATGCCGGGCTGATCAACGAAGCCGATGCGCGCAAGCGGCGTGAGGATATCGCGCAGGAAGCGGACTTCTACGGGGCGATGGATGGTGCCAGCAAGTTCGTCAAGGGCGATGCCGTCGCCGGAATCATCATTACCCTGATCAACATCGGCGCCGGCTTCGTTATCGGTGTGCTGCAAAAAGATATGCCGATGGCCGATGCTGCGGCCAACTACACGATTTTGACCGTCGGTGACGGGCTGGTCGGGCAGATCCCCGCGCTGATCATCTCGACCGGCGCCGGGATCATGGTCACCCGCTCCGCCAGCGATGAGGATTTTGGCTCCGAGGCCAAGCGACAGTTCAGTATTCATCCGCGGGCCCTCTGGGTGGTTGCGGCGATCCTCGGTGTCTTCGCCCTGATCCCGGGCCTGCCCCAAATCCCCTTTTTGCTGATGGCGGGACTGCTGAGCTGGATCGCCTGGAAAGTACAGAAGAGTAACGAGCAGCAATTGCTTGAGGTCGAAGAGCAGAAGGCGTTGCCGGAGACACCGGTTGAAGAGGACTACGAGGCGAGGTTGAGCGTTGATCTGCTCGAAATGGAGGTCGGCTATGGCCTGATCCCGTTGGTCGATGCCGGGCAAAACGGTGAGCTTCTGCCGCGGATCAAGTCGATTCGTAAGCAGTTTGCCCTCGACATGGGTTTTATTGTGCCGCCGGTGCATATCAAGGACAACCTGCAGCTCAAACCGAATGAGTACGCGATTATTCTCAAGGGGGTCAAGATTGGCGGTGGCGAGTTGCTTTCCGACCATTATCTGGCGATGAACCCCGGAACTGCCACCGAAACCCTCAAGGGGATCGATACGGTCGAACCGGCCTTCGGCCTGCCCGCGATCTGGATCGGTGAGGATAAAAAGGAACGGGCACAGATTGCCGGCTATACCGTGGTCGACACCATCACGGTGATTGCCACCCATGTCAGCGAACTGATCCGCAGCAACGCCCACGAACTGCTCGGCCGTCAGGAGACGCAGAACCTGCTCGATAATCTGACCCGGGAATACCCGAAGTTGGTCGAGGAGCTGCTGCCGAACCTGCTCAGCCTCGGCGTGGTAATGCGGGTGCTGCAGAATTTGCTGCGTGAGAAGGTTTCGATTCGCGACCTGCGGACGATTCTGGAAACTCTCGCCGACTGGGCGCCCACGGTCAATGATGCCGATCAATTGACCGAGCATGTTCGACAGGTTCTGGCCCGCTCGATCAGTAGTCAGTTCAGCATGGACGGCAGCTTGCTTGAGGTTATGACTTTTGAGCGCGGGATCGAAAACCGCTTGCAGGATGCCATGCATGTCGGTGAGCAGGGGGCTTATCTGGCGATCGAGCCAGGCTTTGCTCAAACCCTGATTACCGGCCTCAAGAAGGCGTTAGAGTCATTTCCGAGTGGCAATCCGGTGTTGCTCTGTACGCCGGCAATTCGCATTCATGTCAGACGTTTGACGGAACGATATCTCCCTTCGCTGACGATTCTTTCCCATAACGAGATTGCACCCCATCTGAAGGTGCAATCGGTAGGAACGGTGACTGTCGATGTTCATTAGAACCTTTACTGCTGAGGACATGCCTGCAGCTCTACAGAAGGTGAAACAGACCTTGGGGCCGGATGCACTGATTCTGTCAACTCGCACTTTGCGTAAAAAAGGGCTGGGAATGCTCTCCAAGCCGTTGATCGAGGTGACCGCTGCCATCGAATCTCCGGCAATGGCCAACCCGGACAAGGAACCGAATCCCGCCGAAAAAGCGCCGGTGGCTCAAAGGGCCACAGAGGCCTATCGTGCGGTTGAACGTTCAGAACAGGAACGTGCCGAGCGCAGGGCGCAACCGGTCATCGGTGCGCTCGAGGCCGAATTGTCTCAGTTGCGTGAAACGGTTGCGGATCAGAACGTGGGCCATCTGCACCGTGAACTTGAAGAGCTCAAATCGATGGTGCAGCAGTTGGCTGAAACCCGCAGTCAGTCCCCTGTGCCGCTGCCGCCCATGGCGGTGGAGCCCAGGGTTGAGGCCCAGGTACGGACGCAATTCTCTTCGGTGAGCGAGATGCTGAAACTCTGCGGTA
>JAUXIR010000168.1 GCA_030620915.1 Geopsychrobacter sp.
AAATCCAACATATTCAAACGTCCTTCCCGACCCGGAAATTATCCGGTAGAAACCAGTATCGAAACACGCCTCTCATCTCACACCTCTCGCCTCACGGTTTTCAACCTGAGCGTCAACAAGATCGCCAACGCCGTCAGGCCGGCACTGACCAGGTAGCTCGGCACGAAGGTATGACTGAATTCAGCGAGCAGGCCGGCACTCCCCGGCCCGGCAATCTGTCCGGCAGCGAAAAACAGCGTCAGGGTACTGAACCCGCTGGCGGCCCGTTCAAGCCCGAGATACTCGGCGACCGCGGCGGCCATGATCGTCGGCACGGCAAAGAGCACCGAGCCATAAAAGATGACCGACAGCCACAACGCCCAGGCGCCGAGCTGGCCACCCAGGCCGGCCAGCAGATAGGCGCAGGTAAACATGGTGTAGACCAGCAGCATGCCGTTACGCCGGCCGATCCGGTCCGAAATACTGCCGAACACCACCCCTGAGAAGAGCGCGAAGAAACCGACCCAGGACCAGAGATGGCCGGCTCGAGCTTCGCTGAAGCCGAAGTCTTCAACCATGGTGGTGACGATGAAGGTGCCGTAGACCATATAGGTCAGGCCGAAGATCAGATAAATGATACCGAGCTGGATCAGGATCTTGCTGCCGGCCTTCCCCCTCATCTCTTCCGGGGTAACAGCCTCGGCCTGCCCATAGGGCTCAAGACCAAGCTCGGCCGGATCGTTGCGCACCACCAGCAGAGCGACCACTGCGGCCAACAGACTCACCAACGCCAGCACCAGCCAACTACTGCGCCAGCCGTAGGTGGCATTAAGCACCGGAACCACCAGCCCGGCAAGGATGATCGCCATCCCGTTACCGGCGATGATCATGCCGGCCGCCTGACCACGCTTATTGCGCCGAAACCAGTGGGAGACCAGCACCATGGTCGGGATATTGGCAAAACCGCTACCGGCCCCGGCCAAACCGTAAAAGATCACCAACATGGCCAGGTTCTCGGCGCGGCTGATCAAGAGCATGCAGAGACAGACCAGCAACAAACCGCAAAAAATAACGGCACGCGGCCGGTAACGTCGAATCAGCCAGGGAGAGAGCGCGACCGCCAGCAGATAACCGATAAAATTACCGGTGCTGATCAGCCCCATCTGATCATAACCAAGCGCCAGACCTTGGCGCATCGCCGGTAACAACAGACCAAAAGCGAAGCGTGCCAGCCCCAAACAGGCAAACAGGGTTAATCCGCCGGAGAGTACAATCATCCAGCCATAGTGCACGGGGAATCTACGGGCGAGATTCACGAGGCGATTTTTTCGGTTTGCTCTGCCGGCAGCTGGGCGGCAATGGCAGCCATCACTCGTTCAACGATCGCAATATGGGTCTCCTTGCAATTCTCCAGGGCAAAGAGGTCATCGAAGTTGAGGGGTGTACCAAAACAGGCTTCGCCCCGCTGACCGAAACCGGGAAATTTCCAGTAATTCAAGCCGGTGAGTGTCGTCGGGATCACCACCGGTCGATGATCGTATATCAACTTGCCAACGCCGCGATTCCCCTTGCCGAGACGGCCATCCTTGTGCCTGGTCCCGTCGGGAAAGAGCATCACTTTTTGCGTTTCCAGCAACTGACCAAGCTGCTTTCCCGCCTTCAGGTCACGACCGCGACGGATCGGGAAAGCCCCCCAACTGCGAAAAATCGCACCGAGTAGCGGGTTGCGAAAAAGTTCCTCCTTGGCTGGTGCCCAGAGCATCTGCAATGGAAAAGCACGCAGCACCACCCAGGGGAGAAAAACCGTTTCATTGCCGGAGATATGGTTCGAAGCAATCAGCACCCCGCCCTTTTGCGGGATATGCTCCATGCCACGGGTCGAGAAATGATTGAAAAATGAGGCATAAATTCCGATACCATAAGCAGCCAGCATCGCCCAAAGGCGCCTGATCAATGAAATTTCCACGCTAAAGCCCTTCCGAAGGTTGCAAAAGAAGGCTCAGTATAACCGATCGTGCCCGGCCCGAGTAAAGATCTTGCGGCAAAAAGATCTGTCTGCAAATCAACGAATCTCGGTGGTACCGGGTCAAATCCTCTTTTTTGTGGCATCATCTATTCTCGACCGCTAATCTGTTATAAATTTTGCGTCAAAATAACGGAGGGAAACAGATGCACGACTCGACCCAACTTCCGGCCTGGCAGGCCCTGGCAGAGAATCAACGTCAACTGGCAACAACCTCAATGCGCGAGCTATTCAACGCAGACCCACAGCGTTTCAAGCACTTCTCCCTGCAACTCGATGACCTGCTCTTCGATTTTTCCAAAAACTTATTGAGCGAAAAAACCATCACCCTGCTGGGAGAATTGGCCGACCAGGCAGGCCTGCGCAGGCGGATCGACGCTCTCTTTGCCGGCGAAAAGGTCAACAACACCGAAGGGCGTGCCGCCCTGCACACCGCCTTGCGCAACCGCAGCGAAAACCCGGTGACCCTCGAGGGACAGGACCTTATGCCCCGGATCAACCGGGTGCTGAAGCAGATGGGGGAATTTTCGCAACAGGTGCGCAGTGGGAAATGGCGTGGCTACAATGGCCAGCGAATCACCGATGTCGTCAATATCGGCATTGGCGGCTCGGATCTCGGCCCGTTAATGGTCACTGAAGCGCTCAAGCCCTACGCCAGTAACAAGCTGCGCTCTCATTTCGTCTCGAACGTCGATGCCAGCCAGCTGTGTGAAGTCCTTAAACTGCTCGATCCCGAAACCAGCCTGTTTCTGATCGCCTCCAAGACCTTCACCACCCAGGAGACGCTGGCCAACGCCCATTCGGCCCGCAGCTGGTTTCTGTCCCATGCCAAGGATGAACAACATATCGCGCGCCACTTTGTCGCGATTTCGACCAACCGAGAACTGGTCGCCGATTTCGGCATCGATCCCGCCAACATGTTCGAATTCTGGGAGTGGGTCGGCGGGCGCTACTCATTTTGGAGCGCCATCGGTCTGTCGATTGTGCTGGCAATCGGGATGGAAAACTTTGAAGAGCTACTCGAGGGGGCGCATCTGGTCGATGAACACTTCCGCACCAGCCCCTGGACGGCGAACATCCCGGTGATGATGGGTTTGATCGGAATCTGGAACACAAACTTCCTCGGCGCAGAAAGCCAGGCGGTTCTGCCCTACGATCAGTATCTGCATCGCTTCCCCGCCTACCTGCAACAGGCCGATATGGAGAGCAGCGGCAAACGGGTCACCCGGGAAGGAGAAGCGGTCGCCTGCAGCACCGGGCCGATCATCTGGGGCGAACCAGGCACCAATGGTCAGCATGCCTTCTACCAGCTGATCCATCAGGGCACACGCCTGATCCCCTGCGACTTTCTAGCCGCAGCCAACAGTCAGAATCCGCTCGGCCAACATCAGCAGATTCTGCTCTCCAACTTTCTCGCCCAGAGCGAGGCCCTGATGATGGGGAAAACCGCCGCCGAAGCCCAGCAAGAGATGCATGATGCGGGTCTGCCCGCGCAGGAGATCGAAAGACTGCTCGCGCATAAGCTCTTCCCCGGCAACCGACCGAGCAACTCCTTCTTATATCGCCGCCTCGATCCGAAGACCCTCGGCATGCTGATCGCGCTCTATGAACACAAGATTTTCGTCCAGGCTAGCCTCTGGGGAATCAACCCCTTCGATCAGTGGGGAGTCGAACTCGGTAAGCAGTTAGCGAAGAAAATCCTGCCCGAATTAAGACCGGACGCGGCAATCGGCACACACGATAGTTCAACCTGCGGGCTGATCGGCAGAATCCGTGAACTGCGCCAGTAAGCGCAAGTTTACCGACGATGAGGTTCGAAGGGGACTGAAAGTCCCTTAAAATCAAAGGAGAAGATCGTCATCCTCGCGAATGCGGGGATCCACGCCTCATAAAACCACTGGATTCCCGCCTGCGCGGGAATGACAAAAATGAGTAGCACCTGAAAGGCTTGGACTAAAGTCCATAGTTTTAACTAGCGTGATGGAACAATAAACAAAACAAAATAATGAACGGTGAACATTCCTGAACACGCCAATGGATCACTACAAATAGTAGCTCTCTGTTAGCATGTCACCCACCCCCGACGCAGCCGGAACGCAATAGAGGTTTTGAGGAATTCGAGGGAAGATGTCTGAGCCGCAGGCGAGTTTCTCAAGCGAGCTCAACATCGGCATGAAGTGGAGGGAACCCCCACAGGGGGCAAGAAGCTTGGGACCCATTTTGATCCAAACTTTTGGGCGGACAAAAGTTTGGGCGTCTGTCGAGACGCAACCCGACGAACTAGAATTTCAATAACCGAACAAGAGAAGAAATAATGACCACCGTTTCCCCCTCATCCGGCCTTCGGCCACCTTCTCCCTCAGGGAGAAGGTCCAACTTTAATTTTGGTTAAATCGAGGCCTTTTCACGCCTCACGCCTCACGCCCAGCACTTTTAACCTCAATCCTTGAGCCGAATTCCAGTCTGCAGCAGTTCAATCTTCTTCTGCTTATAAAGACTACCGACCGCGCGTTTGAACTGCTTCTTGCTCAGCCCCAATAACCGCCTTATATCTTCGGGTGAACTGCCATCGTTGAGCGGCAAAAAACCACTCCCCGCCAGCGCCTGTAAAATTTTATCCCGTCCGATGTCGGCACCGACCTTCCCCCCCGGATTGAGGCTGAGGTCGACCTTGCCGTCCTCGCGCAGGCGCGCTACGAAACCGACCAGCGTCTGACCAATCTGCGATTCAATCGGCTCATCGGCATAGAGCAATCCCTCGTAGCGGTCATCGATAATCATTTTGACCCCCAGATCGGTGGTTCGCCAGACCAGAAGATCGACCTGCTGACCCACCTTCAGTCCCTGCGCTGTTTGCAGAAAATCGGTGATGCGGCAGGAACCACAGAGATTCCCATCCTCATCAAGCTCGACCCGC
>JAUXIR010000333.1 GCA_030620915.1 Geopsychrobacter sp.
AGGAGATACAGGGTATCTCGATCGACTTGGCGGAACGTATCACTCATGAATTATTCACTTTCGGAGGGCGTTTCAATGCCCAGCGAGTTTAACATTTTGCGGACGAAAAGTCCGACAGTCTGCTAGGTCTTTGTCGATGGCGAAACGCCTCTTGACCACTTTTCTTGTTCGGTCAAGGGATCTTGGTACATCGCTTAGAACATATATTCCAGTGTTCAAGAACAGCGGGGAGCCGACTCACCAGAGCACTTCTCTCGCATGCAGCGAGCCAAAACTTCGAAAGCCAGATCTAGATCGTTCTCAGGGTTCAGGGGTTGGCCAAGCACCCGAATCAACTCCCCCCGCCTGAGCAGGCGGTCATCATAGCCGGCCTGTGGGGCACGACGGCGCAACTCGTTTTTCAGGTAGTTAAAATTTAGATCCCGCGATATCTGCAGTGCTTCGCCGAGACCGGTATAATCCAGTGCCGCCCGGTCAAAAATCGATATTTTCTGGTCACTGGTAAAGAGCCAAAGGGTCTGATCGCGCTCTGCAAGGGTCGGCGGCACCTCAGTTTTGACTTTCTTGGTCAGCGGCACGCCACCAGCGAGCAGGGTCTTACCCAGGCTGAACTTACGTTTCGTGACGCTGCTGCCGGCTTGGGCCTGGCCGGAGCTGCAACTGGCAACAAGTAAGAGTTCGATCCGACCATAGTCAATCTCCAATAACCCTCCGGCAACCAACTCGATCTGCAGCGCCTGCTCGCCCAACCCGAAACGGCCGACAAAAAACGACTGGTTGCGGTTGCGTACCGTCCGGCTATCGATCACAAACGCCGGAACTCCGTGCTGAGACAGCTGAGCCGATATGCGCTCAGCCTGATGCGGATCGGCAAAGCTTGCGAGGACCACCGGCCCACCGCCAATAATTTTTTGCCGCGCCTCAAAAACCAGGATCCCCAGCACGTCGGCAATCATTTTGGCGGCCTCAGGCTCTTCTTGTCGCCAGTTATGTACCGCAACGATATACATCCGCCACTCCACACTCTTCTATCATTTCAAGGTCTGCCCGTCGCAAACGGCTACTGCGAACCGCCTTCCAGCAACGGCTTGAGAAACCTCTCAAAGGTGACCTGCTGTTTGGAGGTCAAAAGGTCAAGGTTGCCATCGTTATCGAGCAAAAAGGTCCCGACACCGATAACGGTCCGGGGCAGATAGCCGCTCCCTTCGACAATTTCTTCAATTTCAAGAGTGCGTTTTATCAACAGGTGACTCAGCAGATCCAGATCGAGTTCCATAGCTTCTCCAGTTGGATAGATTCATTTTTCGTGAGTCTAAAAGATCGTGGTTCAACAGACAAGGACGAAGAACATTAACCGGGAGATCCACACGAAAACAGCCCCCCGGCCGTTAGCGACCGGGAGGCTGTTTTAGTGCGTGAATTGAAACCGGCAGAGATAATTTTTATCCCTCTGCGGCCCCCCCTGTCGTCTCCGGTGCAGAGTTAACCACCGGCAAGGGTGTGCGACTTTGGTACTTGCTCTTCTCCAGGATGACCTGCAGACCAGAGCACTTTTCGGGCGCGTAAAGAATCGGTGCCTGAAGATTGAGAGTGATTTGCTTGTCGGGATGAACAGTGACCACCGACAGGCTGTGGCATTCATCCGGGCTTTCGATCCCGAGCTTGGCGCACTCGTTCTGATCAGGAACCACCTTGTAGTCGAGAAAGAAATTGGTCGGGTCGGTCAGCACAAAAGCGATCTGAGCATCATCGACACTCTGGATCCAGAAGAGCGGGCCTTCCTTGCCGCTGGGGATCACCACATATTCATGCAGGTCCTCAAAGCCGATCAATCCATTGGAAAAATTAAGTGTTTTTGCTGGATCGTATTCGATTTCACCGAAACGGGACATGATCTTCTTCATAATTTTTTCTCCGGCAAAAGGCTCTGACTCAAGCTGTCGAGGTCGGCGATATCCCACTGGGTCGCTTCCCGGTTCTCCTGAATGATCCGTTCATAAACTTCAAGTCGGTGGACCTTGATTGAGCGTGGCGCATCGATTCCGATCCGCACTCCACCACCCTTGAGTTCGATAACCGTAATCCGGATGTCGTCACCAATAACGATCCCTTCTCCTACCTTGCGTGTCAAAACAAGCATGTCGCCCTCCTGGCGATAGTCCCGGATCTGCTCAAACAGCCCCTATAGGTTAATAACAAACTATTTGCCGACCTTCTGCATCTGCTCAAACAGCATTTCGGCCAGGCCGATCCCACCCTGTGCCGCAACCAGCTTGGCGGCTTCCATATCCTGCAAATCGGAATAGATCTCTTCGGCTTGCCCGCGTGGCAGCAAGCCCCCTTCAGGGACGGTTTTCCTCATCTCCTTAAAGATCTGCTGGACGAAGATAGCTTCGAAATCCCTTGCCGTCTGCTTCATCCGCGGGGTATCAGAACCCGCAACGGTATCGGGTTTCTGCAGCGCTTGCGCCGCCAGCATTCTGGCCTGGGCATCAATCTTCATCTCGTCTCCTAAAGCACCACCAGCTGGGCATGCAGCGCACCCGCGGCCTTGATTGCCTGGAAAATAGCGATCAGGTCACGCGGGCTGGCTCCGATAGCGTTCAAGGCACTGGCGACATCGCCGATGCTCACCCCCATACTCATCACCACCAGGTTCCCCTTGTCTTCACTGACATTGACCGTCGTCTCCGGCACAACCACAGTCTGCCCCTGCCCCAAAGGGTTCGGCTGTGAGACTACCGCCGACTCGCCGATCACCAGATTGAGATTGCCATGCGAGACCGCCACGGTCGAGATGCGCACATTGCTCCCCATGACGATGGTCCCGGTTTTTTCATTGACGACAATCCGGGCGGCACTGTCGGGGATGACATCAAGGGCCTCGATCTCGGC
>JAUXIR010000068.1 GCA_030620915.1 Geopsychrobacter sp.
GCATTTTTGACAAAAGCAGCACTACGGCTACAATTGATATCGCTTTCACACTGAAAATGTCTGCTTTGTTAATCTCCAGGAGGTTCAACCATGCGCCTTTCATTATTCTGTTGCCTGATCGCCCTGTTCCTGCTGCCGGCCTGCTCTGCTACGACCATATCATGCCCCGTTGGAGATCAGATCATAACCCGGATGATTGATGGACAGGGACGCACCGGCATCAGCGGTCGGGTCCTTCTCAAGGCGGATGCCTCTCCGCTGGCCGGGGCCTACATCAATATCTACCCTGATACCATCTCGAACCTGCTCGGTCCTTCACAGTTTATCTCGGCCCCGACTGAGGCAGACGGCAGCTTCAGTATCGAACTGCCGCCCGGTACCTACTATGTGGTGGCGCGCAAACGGAGCAGCGGCCAAGCCAGCGGCCCGCTGGCCACCGGTGATTATTATTCCGAGCATCAACGGATCATCGCCCGGGTCGCTGAGGGCAAACTCACCCAGGTTGATCTGGAGATGGCCCGGATGAAGGCGCCGATGTTCTTCAAGAAGGATCTGGCCGAAACCCGAACCGACACCGGAATCCGCGGGGTTCTCATCGACCAGCAGGGCAAGCCGGTTGCCGGCGGTTTCGCCATCGCCTATACCGATGACAACCTGCAGCGACTGCCCGATTTCGCCTCGACCCTGACCAACCAGCAAGGAGAGTTCACCCTCTATCTGCCAGGGGGGGGGAACTACTATCTGGCCGCACGCATTCACGCCTGGGACATGCCACGCGAAGGGGAACTCTACGGTAAGCATGGCGGTGAAAACCCGGTGGTAATGAAGATTGCAGACAACAGCTTCGTCGAGGGGATCAAAATCCGGATGACTCCCTTTAGTGGAACCTACAAAGAGATGAAGACTCAGCGGCCGTTCTAGATTCGGTGAGGAGTGAGGCGTAAAGGGTGAGGAGAATAATCAGCTGTATTATGGCATCTACTCCTCACCTCTAACGCCTCACGCCTCACAGTCCCTAAAGTCCCGAACTGGTCAGAGAATCGGTAATCGCCATCTCCTTCATGCGCAACGCCATCCGCTGGCGAATCAGAGTCGGGATTTCAACATGCATACAGCCCGCACAATTAGATAGCTTACAGGCCTGTATCCGCTGCAGGGCATTGGCCCCGGCACTGGGTAGCCAGCGAATATTCTCCTGGACCAGGAAGTTGCGCTCCTCCCCCTCAAGCAGACTCTTCACCTCCTGATGCGGATCGAAAGTCCGTCCATGCAGGCTCATATCCATCTGTAGTTCCAGCTGGTAGCCCTGATGGCTGTCAGTACAAAACTGGACCACAATCTCCGGCGAAAGCTCACGGATCATCTTCAGGCCCTGACGCAGCCGCCCGGCGGGATCGAGCCGAACCTGCTTGCCCGCGACCTCAAGCGCCCCCATCTTGTGCGGATCGGGGTAAGGCGGGAGTCCACCGAGTCCGACGATCACCCGCCGATCGTCGAGATTGGTCCCGACATAGCCGTGAACATCGACGATCAGCACCGGCGTCGATCCGGAAAATTGTTTGACGAAACCGCAGAGACCCTCCTCCTGCTTGTAACAGTAAGGGTGGCCGTTGGCGTCAACATAGGGATAGATCACATCAATATTACTGGGATTAAGTGGCAGTCCCCAGGCTCGCAATTTTTGCAGATTGTGGTCGGCCAGGGGCTCACGGCCCGAAAAGCCAAGATTGATGATCGCTCCTCGGGCACGGCCTTCGCGCAGAAAATAGAGCGCGACCTCAAGGGTGTGCGGATCGTAGGGGCCGTGACTGACGGTCAACAGCGGCAGCTCCGGATCTGGGTGGTCGGCCTGCATCAGCAGGCTCCCGCCGGCCTCATCGGCCAGATAGCGACTACTGAAACCGGGCAGCAAGCCGCCACAGGGGGTCCAGTCGCAAGTTTCGAGTGGCAGGTAACCAAAAACCCGGGTCAACACCTGTTCACGCCAACTGGGAACAAAGCGGATGGTCCGCTCCGGCAAGCGGTAGTAGACATAATATCGCCGCTTATCGAGATAGACCCGCGCGTGCAGATCGATCAGCAGCTGACGATTGTAATGATTCTGGGTGCTATGCAGCAGACGCTCGGTCAGATCGACCATCCCGGCAAAGGCCTGGCTCGGCAAATCGACCAGTTCGACCCGCTTGAGCCCCCGATAGTCTTCGCCACCGATCTCGACCTCTAGCCGGTTGAGATGACGTTCGAAGGGCGCGGCAGCATCGACGGTGAAATCGCTGACAAAAAGGGGAGAGATCTTTCTTGGGGGGTGATTCTCAACAGCCATAGTAGACAGGATAACCCGCAAGCAGGTCCGTCGCAAGGGCGGCCGGAAGCTCAGACCTGCAGAAGTTGGGAAATGGCTCGTTTGAGATCGACCACCCCGGCATCAAGGGTCTCGACGCGGATCTCAACCCGACGCGACGGACAGGTATGCATATAGAGCGGGTCATAGTAACCGACCATCAACTGGCGAGTCAGCTCTTCCCACTTCTTTTCATGCAGGAGTTTCAGTAACTCCGCGACCGCTGAGCTGCCAAGCCGCTCCTTGAGCGCGAGCAGTGGCGGCTCGAACGCGGCGGTCAGATCATCGCGCGCCGGATAATCATCGAGAATCACCCGCACCCGATAATCGAGCGAGGCTTCGACCCAAAGGCTCGGCTGCTCCTGTAGCGCCTGGTAGAAACGGGGCGGGACCACCAGCCGACCGATGTGCCGGCTTTCGCCCTCGGTGAGCAGATAGCCTGCACCACGGCACTCTTCCAATCGGTCCCAAAGGCGCGCCTCAAACATCTTCTGACCTGGTTGCTCCCCCAGCCCCAGTCCGCCAAAGGCACTCCCACGGTGATTGGCCAACCCCTCAAGATCGATAACCGGATATGTTTCGGCGGCCATTCGGTGCAGTAAAAGCGTCTTGCCGACGCCGGTCAAGCCACGCAGCACCAGAACCTTACCGAAATCGGTCTGTGCAAAATAATCGATCACCAGCCGCCGGAAAGCCTTGTGCCCGCCAGTCAACTGGCGGGCCGGGATCCCCCCCAGGTTGAGAAAGGAGGTCAGCGCCAGTGAACGCATCCCGCCCCGCCAACAAAAAATCACCGCTGGGGGAGAATCCGGTTGGCGCGCCGCTTCGATCTGCCGGAGCAGCTCGGGAATCTTCGGCGCAACAATCTCTATGCCGCGCCTGCGTGCATCGCGCCGCCCAACCTGCTTGTAAAGGGTGCCGATCTCGGCGCGCTGCGCATCATCCAGAATGGGGACATTGATCGCACCGGGGATGGTCGCTTCGGCAAACTCCGCCGGAGAGCGCACATCGACAAACAGGGCGCCACGCTGACGAAGTTCCAGGGCTTGATCGAGATCGATAACAACTTGCACGTGACAACTCCTTCAGCGTTATTGGTTCAGAGGGGGCCAGACTCAATGCTGCCCGGCAGCCGTTTTGTAGCACCAACGGCTCCATGCCGACAAGGGTGAATCGGGAGCAGAGTGCACTTTTTACCTAAAACCCAAAATAAATAGTTGACCTGCAACAGGCAATCGGGTAGGTTCCCTGACGTTGTCGCGGGATGGAGCAGTCTGGTAGCTCGTCGGGCTCATAACCCGAAGGTCGGAGGTTCAAATCCTCCTCCCGCAACCAAACAAAATCAAGGGAATCCGTAACTAGCGGATTCCCTTTTTAATTTTCTGCATGCCTGCCCACCCCGTCCACTTTCACCCAAATCTTTAATATTATTTTATTTTCTGATTTCGCCTGTGATTTCATGGAGATTTGCACATTATCCACGTATCTGCTAATTTTCATCAGTTAGCTGGTAAAGCCGTCCGTTCCCCCTCGATAGGATCAGACCATGAATGAGCGAACCTTTATTGCTGAAAACCGCTACAAACAAGCCGCCGAACTCGGTAAAGCCGATGCGCAGTATAACTACGGCCGCATGTGCGAGCTCGGTGACGGTGCCCCGCAAAATGATAAAGAGGCCGCCCGCTGGTATCTACTGGCGGCTGAGCAGAACCACATCCAGGCTCAAATGGCGCTCGGTTTTCTCTATGAACAGGGCCAGGGTGTCGAGCAGAACGATACCGAAGCGGTCAACTGGTATAGCCGCGCTGCCGACAAAGGGGATGCTGACGCCCAGTACAATCTGGGTGTGATGCTCGCGTTCGGGCAAGGGATTCCATCGAACTATCCCCAGGCTCTCAGTTGGTGTCGTAAAGCCGCAGATCAGGGCCATGTAGAAGCCCAATACACCCTGGGACTGATGTACGCCAACGGCGAAGGGATCAAACAGGACTTCGACCAGGCGGTTCAATGGTACCGCAAGGCCGCCCAGGCAGGCAATGCCGATGGTCAGTACAATCTGGGCATCATGTATGCCTTCGGGCAAGGGGTCGAACAGGACAATTCTCAAGCCTTCAAATGGTGCCGCATGGCCGCCGAACAGGGACATGTCGATGCCCAGCACAACCTTGGATTCATGTACGCACGAGGCGAAGGGGTCGAGGCCGACCCCTACGAAGCAGTCAAATGGTACCGCCTCGCCGCTGCGCAGGGGGATCTTGATGCTCAGTACAATCTCGGCAGCATGTACATCAAGGGGGAGAACATTCCTCAGGACTACACCGAAGCGCGCAAGTGGTGGACCCTCGCTGCCGAGCAGGGGAACGCTGCGGCTCAATACAATCTCGGCGTCATCTACGTCTTCGGCTATGGTGTCGAAAAGAGTGATGCCGAAGCGGTGAAATGGTGGAGTAAAGCGGTTGAGCAGGGCTACACCGATGCACAATATAACCTCGGCGGCATGTATGCTCTCGGACGTGGAGTGGATAAAGACTACATCGCCGCGCACACCTGGCTGAGCCTGCCTGCCGAGCAGGGCCATGAAGATGCCCAGCGGATCCTCAAAAATCTCGAAAACAAGATGACCCCGGATCAAATCAACACCGCCAAGGTTCAGGCCCAACGTGTCTGTGAACGGATGGAAAAGAATATCGGCTGAAAAAAACAGTAAAAACATACAAAAAAGCCGGCCCCGCAATGGGACCGGCTTTTTTGTATGTATCTATCTTCTGTCAGATTCGAAACGAACCCTGGTCCGTGCGGCTAATCCGATCCATCAAATAAAAAATTATCCATCATTCCGACCAGTTTGGGAATTTCCGGCTTGGTCGCATATCCATCGGCCCCCACCCGAGTCGCACTTGGCCGCCATCTGCTCATTGATCAGCGATGAGAAGAGCACCACGATCACGTCTTTAAGGGCCGGGTCTTCCTTCACCTTGCGGCACAGAGTCAGACCATCCATCTTCGGCATCTCAATGTCTGAGATCAACAGGTCCAGACGACTGCGAATCCCCTCGCCTGCCGCATCGGCCTCCTGCTTAAGACGCATGATTTCGCGATAGCACCCCTCACCATCGACAAAAGTTTGCAGGTTAGCGTAACCCACCCCCCTAAGTATCCTTTCGATGCCGGTGCGGATCAGCGCCGAATCTTCGGCCAACAGGATTCGCATCTGTTGACGATGATCACTGACGCTTTGGTGTTGTTCACCAGTTTCGAACGCAGCTTCATAATCGAGGGCCGCTTCTGGATCGAACTCGGCAATGATATGCTCTAGATCGACAATCAGAATTTCACGTCCGTCGATATTAATACTCCCGGTAAATCGCGGGCTATATTGATCGATAAATGGTGCCATCGGTTGCACTCGATCCCAGGTGATACGATGAATCTGGTTTACCCCATCGACCTTGAAGCCATTGGTGCGCCCATTAAATTCACAGACCAGCACCACTTCGCGCACTTCACCCTCAGAGGCATCATAACGCTGAGCAAGGTGCTGCTTCAGATCGACCAACGGAATCGTACAGCCACGTAGCAGCAGCGTTCCGAGAACAGATTCGGCACTATCTGGAATTCTTGTCACCTGTTCGCCACTGAAAGGGATAATTTCTTTCAGCTTCTGTACGTTGATGCCGAACGACTGCCCCCCGAGATAAAACTCGATAATCTCCATCTCATTGGTACCACTCTCGAGCAGGATCTCCTGCTTCTGTATATTCTCCATATTGGCACTCCCGTTGCTGCTCAAGCCAAAACCTTTATTGATCAACTCTAACCAGAGTTTCGAAGGATGCAAACCTATTTTTAGCTTTTTCTAAAATTACGCATCTCCATTGACATTCGCCAGAACAGAGAACCTCACGCCGCGCCCATCCCAACCAGGACAGTAGATAATTAGTAAACAAGGGGCAAAATCGGTCGATCAACCCCTTCCGACATTTCGCAATTTTGCAAAACAATCCACAGACTGTCTCGCGATTTTGCAAAACCATGTTCTGGCAAGACAATCCCCCACCAGTCAACCACGGAATAACTCAGAAGAACAGCCACTTACCAATCAAACATTATTTTCCAACCAGATCTCCTGCCATCGCCACAGCTTAAAGATTTTTTGCATCCATGCGAAAACAGCGCTCCCGCCCCTTCCGCGCAACGAGCCGCAACCCACTGAAATAACAAGGTATTCCAGGAGTCAAGGATTGGTATACGGGTTGCGATAGCTAGACAGCAGAAGTCGAAGAGGAAAGGGGAGCAAGATGAAAATTTGTCCGTTCTACGGTCAAGCAGAGGATGAATGCGATGTCGGCTCCGGCTACCTATCGACCTATGACGTCCAGACGATTGCTACCCATTGCGCCAATCGCTTCGGTGACTGCAGCAAATATCAGGAACTGTTCAGTAGTCATCCGGAAATTCGGGTCCCAGAGCTCACGACCGAAAATTTCACGCCGCAAGCCTTCGTAGCAAGAGGAGCTGCCATGGCACAGAAACCGATCCATATCGCCTTTCGTAACAAATGGCCGCTGCCATTTCGCCTTCAATATCTGCAGAACAATTCATTACCGATAGCAACATTACCCGAGGAGGAAATCGTGACAAAGCAACCATCGATGAGAAAAGCCTGGACCGTCGTCCTGGCCGGCACCGGAATCAACCTCGCGCTGGGGATTTTATACACCTGGAGCATTTTCAAGGGGGCGATCGCCGACTCGATTGCCGCCGGGGGCGAAGGAGCCTTCAATTGGGATTCCGCCAGCATCAATGACCCCTACGCCGTGGCTTGTCTCGCCTTTGCCGCCGCGATGATCCTGGCCGGCAAGGTCCAGGACCGGGTCGGCCCCAAAGTCACCTGTATCATTGGTGGCCTGATGGTCGGCGCCGGCTTCTGCTGGATCTCGACCACCACCAATTACTGGGCCTGGGTGGTCGGCTTCGGCATGCTGGCCGGAACC
>JAUXIR010000092.1 GCA_030620915.1 Geopsychrobacter sp.
CCTTAATACAGCCCTCAACATAGCGGAAATCACTTACGCCGATCTCCTTTCCGGTACCAACCTGCTCCCCAACCGGGGCCTGCACATCCGGCCTCCCAAGATCGGCCTGTTGAGCCGCTATCGCTGCCTTCAGTTTGTCGAGTTTCGCCGTGCGTTCAGACTGGGCCTGCATCTCGGCCAGACGTTTCTGCAGCGAGGTCTCTGCCGTCTTATCCGGCTTGATGCTCTTCACCGGAGCCGTTTTATTTTTCACCGGTGTCATTTTTACCCTCGTGCTCTTTTTGACTACCGACTTGGTTTTAACTGTTTTCTTGGTTTTGAGCGGAATCTTCTTGGCGACCGTTTTCGGCTTGATCTTTTTCTTCTTCTTGGTTGGAGACGCATCGGGACGCCCGGCACGCGGATCTTTGACCGGTTTATTCACCAGGTTAACCCGATAAACCGGCACCTTGGGTGTCTTGTGGGTCGTCTTAAGAACCCCTGATAGAATAATCGGAGCGATCAGATGAAGAACAAAGGAGAGCAGCAGCATCCGCCGCAGGCCGGGTTCAAGCAGCTTCTGCAGTTGACGCAGTCGATGTCGATAATATTCAGACATGCTTAGCGGCTACTCCTCGGGCATGCGGGTGACCATCCCCAGACGTTCAATCCCAGCCTTTTTGATCGCCGCCATCACCTCGACCACCCGACCATAGGGAACCGCCTTGTCGGCCTCAAGAAAAACCTCACGGCTCTCCTTGCCCTTGAGCGCCTGCATTATCACCGGCGCCAGCTTGCTGATCTCTTTGATCCGGATCTTGCCGATCAGCAGATCGCCGTTCTTCTCGACCGTGAGCACCAGCGGCTCGGATTTGCTCGGCAGACTCGGCGCTCCCTTGACCTCGGGCAGATCGACCGAGACCCCCTGGTCGAGCATCGGGGCGGTGACCATAAAGATAATCAGCAGCACCAGCATCACGTCGACAAAGGGCGTGACATTGATCTGCGACATGTTAGTACGGCGGCCTGTGCCGGGGCGTCCAACTTCCATCGCCTAACTCCGCTCCATCCGCTCGACGATATTGAGGAATTCCTGACTGAAATTGTCCATCTCGCCGACCAGTATATTTACCTTGTTGAGAAAATGGTTATAACCCATGACCGCCGGAATCGCGGCGGCCAGACCGATGGCGGTCGCGACCAACGCTTCAGAGATTCCTGGTGCGACAACCGCCAGCGAAGCGCTGCCGGTCTGACCGATCCCTTGAAAGGCGTCCATGATTCCCCAGACGGTGCCGAACAGGCCGATGAAAGGGGCGGTCGAACCGGTGGTGGCCAGAAAGGTCAAATATTTTTCGAGGCGCTGGGTCTCCTGAGTGGTCGCCCGACGCAGGGCGCGTGACACATTGCCGACGCCACCGAGGTCGGCCGACATCTCGCGCGCCTCATCGGAACGGTTCTGCTTCTTGAGCTGCAAGAGCTCGTGATAGCCCTCACGAAACAGGATCGCCAGCGGGGTCTGGGTAAAATCCTTGATTCCCTGACCGATGGTGTCGAAGCGTTTCTTCTCCCAGAAGAAATCGAGAAACCGCTCCGATTCACGGATTGCCTGCTGGATTGTTTTAAACTTGTAGAAGATGATTCCCCAGGAGACCAGGGAGAAGTAGAGCAATATAAGCAGGACCAGCTTAACAACTGGGCCCGCCTGAAGTACCAGATCCAAGGCAGACTCCTTCAGTTTACTAAAACGAGTGGAATGTGGCTGAGAAACACAGGGCCAGAGCGGAATTATCTGTCAGCCGACAGGGCAAGTCAACCCTCGGCACCTGTCGGGCTGCTAGGTCAACAGGGAGGCAAGCCGCTCTCTGATATGGCCGGCGGTCAGACTTTCAGGTGAACGCTGAAGCAAGCGCAGCAAGGACGCGGCGTCATCGACATCCTCCCAGCCTGAAAGCCGCTGCCAATCGATCTGTTGTTCGGCAAGAGTGCATTCGGTCTGCTGCATCAGGTCTGCGCGACTCCAGGGCATCGCCTCAAACAACGGGGGGTGATGGCAACTTTCACCAATCAAAACATAACCACCATCAGCGGCCGGGGCAATCACGACATCGGAGGTCTGCAATGCGGCAAAGGCCTGCTCCACATAAGCCAGCGGCAGATCGGGGCTGTCACTGCCGATGAGCGCCGCCTGTTGGTGGCCTGCAGCTAAAAGTCCCTGCAGGGCGCTCGCCATCCGCTCGCCCAAATCACTCCCGATTTGTGGTCGGCGGGGCAGTTGCGGATAGTTGAGCGCAAAGTAATCTTCAGCTCCGGCATAGAAGATCACCAACTCAAAGGACTGGCCGGAAAAACGTCGAAGTGTCTCATCGAGTGTGGTTCGGTAGAGCTGCGCGGCCTGCTCAGGCTGCAGGGGAGGGCAGAGCCGGGTCTTAACCTGCCCGGCAACCGGCTGCTTGGCAAAAACACCCAGTACCGCCGAAGCCTTCACCCGGGTTGATGAGTTATCCACCTTTTTCACAGACTTATCCACAGCCTCCAGTTTGCCTGGTATGTTCGAGCTGGGCGTAGGCCGAATGGTTATGGATCGACTCAAAATTTTCACATTCAATCCGAAACCAGCTGATCCGTGGTTGCTCCTTGAGCTTTTCGGTTACGGCCCGCACCATATCTTCAACAAACATGGGATTATCATAGGCCTGCTCGGTCACCGCTTTTTCATCTTCGCGCTTAAGCAATGAGTAAACCGGCGCACTGGCACAGGCCTCGACCAGCTCGACCAATTCTTCGAGCCAGACATGCTCCGTATAACGCACCTGAACATTGACCAGACTGCGCTGATTGTGAGCGCCACGTTCACTGATTTCGCGCGAACAGGGGCAGAGCGAGGTGACCGGCACACTGACCTCAAGCACGAAATCGAAATCATCGCCGAGGATTCCGGTCATGCGACACTGGTATTCCATCAGGCCACGCGCCTTGGAAACCGGGGCCAGTTTCTCGATAACATAGGGAAACTCCAGTTCGAGATAGGCACAGCTTGCCTCTAAGCGCTGCTTCATTTCAGCGAGGATCACCTCGATATTTTCGATACTGACCTCACCATGGTAGAGATTGAGCACCTCAATGAAGCGGCTCATGTGGGTGCCCTTGAAGTGGTGGGGAAGATCGACGTCCATATTGACGCGCGCAACCGTGTGCTGCTCCTTGCGTGCGCGATCGAGAACCACAATCGGGTAGCGGATATCCTTAACGCCGACCTTATCGATGGCGATACGCCGAGAATCAGCACTCTTCTGCATGTCGGGGATCTTTGTCATGGTCATCTCTTACAGGTAGGGGATGGGGTCACTGCTGCCCGCATCGGCAAAACCCTTAAGCCGCAGCAGACAGGAATCACAGTGGCCACAGGAGCGGCCATCGTCGGCAGGATCGTAACAGCTATGGGTATAGCGGTAATCGACCCCGAGGCCCAGCCCCGTCTCGATGATCTGCGCTTTGGTCAGATCGATGAGCGGAGCGTGAATGCGGTAGGGATTTCCTTCGACCCCGGCGCGAGTCGCCAGATCGGCCATCACCTGAAAGGCGGAGATAAACTCGGGACGACAATCGGGATAACCCGAGTAATCGACCGCATTCACCCCGATGTAGATATCCTGAGCACCAAGCACCTCGGCCCAGCCGAGGGCAAAAGAGAGGAAGATGGTATTGCGCGCCGGCACATAGGTGATCGGAACCTGGGCTTTATCGGCACCATCCTTAGGCACCTCAATTTCACTGGTCAGTGCGCTACCACCCATTTGGCGCAGATCGATGTCGACCACCATATGCTCTTTGGCCCCGACCAAGGGCGCATATTCACGCGCCTTATCGAGTTCAATAGAATGGCGTTGGCCATAAGAAAAACTAAGCGCATAGGGTTCAAAGCCGGCTTCACGAGCGATCGCCATACAGGTGGTCGAATCGAGACCGCCGCTGTAGAGAATAACTGCCTTTTTCATAAAATAGTTTCCTTATTCGAAGATTTTTGAAGCATAGGGCACCGCGTGGTACAGGGTCAAGAAAGAAGCCATGCGTTCGGCAGTTGCCCGGTCGCCAGCTCACATGCTATAAGTGCCTGTTTCAAAATTACTTTTTCTCGAAATTTGCCGGACTTGCCGAAGCGAAGCGAAAATTCGGTTCATGGATAGTCCGATAGATTTCTTGCCTGGATCTACGAATGTCGACCCAAAAACGAATTTTCAAATATATCCTGCTAGCCTGCGTCGGGCTCGGCCTCAGTGGAGTTCTCGGCCTGGTGGTCGCCTACTTCTATGTGGCCAGTTCCCTGCCGCGGGTCGAAACCCTGTCCGATTACCGTCCCGCGCTGATTACTCGCATCTACAGCGATGACGGCACGATCATCGCGGAATATTCACACGAACGGCGCATTCTGGTGTCGATCGACAAACTGCCATGGCAACTGGTACAGGCCTTTGTGGCCGCCGAGGATTCCAACTTTTTCAAACACAAGGGTCTCGACCTGTTGTCGATTCTGCGCGCGGCACTGAAGAACGTCAAAGCCGGGGGAATTGCTCAGGGCGGGAGTACCATTACTCAGCAGGTGGCAAAACAACTATTGCTGACCTCTGAGCGCTCCTTCTCGCGTAAGTTTAAAGAAGCAATCCTGGCCCGACGGATGGAGAACGCACTCAGCAAAAAAGAGATCCTCTATCTCTACCTGAACCAGATCTACCTCGGCCACCGTGCCTACGGAGTTGAAGCAGCGGCACAGAACTATTTTGACAAAAATGTCGAGCAGCTCACCCTGGCCGAGTGTGCCATTCTGGCCGGATTACCCCAGGCCCCGAGTCGCTACTCCCCCTACCGTCACTACCAGCGGGCGATTAAGCGCCAGCAGTATGTCCTGCAACGCATGACCGAAGAAGGCTATGTGACGCCGGCAGAGGCCGAACAGGCACGACGCGAGCAGGTTGAGATCAGGCCGCGCCTGAATACCCACCTGAAAGAGACCGCCTACTTCAACGAACAGGTCAGGCGTTACCTGGAAGAACGTTTCGGTACCGAACAGCTTTATACCGGCGGTCTCGAAGTTTATACCAGTCTCAATATTCCGATGCAGCAGGCGGCTGAAAAAGCGGTGCGCGACAACCTGCGTAACCACGACAAACGCCAGGGTTATCGTGGGCCATTGCAGCTTCTCGATGATCAAGCCCAGGATAGCTTCCTCGATGACCAGCTCGAAGCCCTGAAAAAGGACCCATTAGAACAAGGCGCCCTGGTCAAGGCACTGGTTATCGACGGCAATTCCGCTCAGATCATCTGTCTGATCGGCGAACGTGAGGGTCTCATCCAGATCAAGGATACCCGCTGGGCAGCCCCCCTGTCGGTCGTCAGCAGCGATATTGAGCCGAGTGGAAACGCCGAACGCGGCAAGTCGTCACGTATTCCGATTGGTGCCCTCATCGAAGTCGAGGTGCTACAAATCCCCGAAACCGGCCCCTTGCAGCTGGCACTCGACCAGCACCCTCTGGCTCAGGCCGCGCTAATCGCCAGCTCGCCGGAAACCGGCCAGATCAAAGCGATGGTCGGGGGCTACGATTTTGCTGAAAGTCAATTTAACCGGGCAATTCAGGCGAAACGCCTGCCAGGGTCGGCGATCAAACCGATCATCTATGCCGCCGCACTCGACAAGGGCTATACTCCGGGATCGATCATCCTCGACACCCCGCTGATCTATGAGGAACTCAACCAGAAGGGGGTCCTCAGCACCTGGAAACCGAAGAATTATGAAGAAAAATTCTACGGCCCGACGTCATTCCGCCATGCCCTCGCTCATTCACGCAATGTGGTAACGATCAAGATCCTCGAGGATATCGGGGTTAACTACGTCGCCGGATACAGTAAAAAACTTGGGATCGAAACTCCGCTGAGCCGAGACTTAACCCTGGCCCTCGGTTCAACAGCCGTCACACCCATCGAGATGCTCAACGCCTATTCGGTGTTTGCCAACGGCGGCGTGCGGGTCTCCCCCAGCTACATCAACAAGATTGTCGATCGAACCGGCCGCATACTCGAATCGATCGATCCGGCTGATTTTGCCACCGGCATCGATCCCGATCAGCGCCTGATTCGCAAACCACCACGGCGGGTCATTTCAGCCGAGACCGCCTATCTGATTACAAATATCATGGAGTCTGTTGTCCGCGAAGGGACGGGTTGGCGAGCCAAGGCGCTGGGACGACCATCGGCCGGCAAGACCGGGACCACAAACGACCTGAAGGACGCCTGGTATATCGGCTATGTACCACAGCTGGCCTGTGTTTCCTGGGTCGGCTACGACCAGGAGCGCCCCCTGGGTCGGAGTGAAACAGGGTCAAAAGCCGCAGCACCGGCCTGGGTCGCCTTTATGCGGGC
>JAUXIR010000316.1 GCA_030620915.1 Geopsychrobacter sp.
CTATATTTCTGACATGCTGGTTGTCACCGTGCGGGCCCAACCCGGCAATGGTGAAACGGTCCTGACCACCGTCAAAACCGGGGCACCGCTTGAAATCCTGGAAGAGCTAAAGGGTTTCCTGCGCGTCAGAACCGAAAAGGGCGTCGAGGGTTATGTGCGTAGCCAGTATGTAACCAAGGAACTGCCGAAGGCTGAGCAGATAAAGCAACTCAAAGCAACAAATGAGCAACTACAGCAGCAAGTCGATGAGTTATCCGCAAACTTGAACGATAGTAAAAACAGGACAAAAAACCTGAGCAAAACCGAAGAAGAACTGGCACGAGTCAAGGGAGAATACCAACAGCTGCGGAAGATTTCGTCTGGAGCGCTACAAATCACGCGCGAGCGCGATCAACTGCAACAGGAGAACGCCGACCTGGCGGGACGTATGCAACGACTGAAGGAGGAGAACAACCTTTATCTGCGCACAGCTGTCATCAAATGGTTCCTTGCCGGCGCGGGAGTCCTCTGCTTCGGTTGGGTCCTGGGCAAGATTTCACGCAAGAAGAAGCGCAACTACCTCTAGCTCCTTAGATTATTAGTGATTTCACGATTCCTTTATCCGTTCTTCTTCCCCGGTGGGCTCTTCTTTGCTACCGGGGCAATCCTGCTCAGAAACGAATCCCTCCCACAACCGCTCATCCCTTATCTCCCTCTGTTTTTGCCGTTAATCTTTGCCCTTAACCTGTTGCTGGGGCTTCGCTTTAGGCGCAACAGGCTGATTTTTGCTTTGTTTTTGCTTGCGATGGCACTGGGACTCAGTCTGCTCTATCCAATGCAGCCAAAGATTTATTCAACCCTGGCTCTGTTGCTGCCGCTTAACCTGTCCCTGACCCTGCTCTTGCCGGAGAAGAAACTCGGCAGCGCACTGACCGCTCTGTATGGCTCGTCGATACTGATTCAGGGGTTAGCGGTATTCTGGCTCGAGCAATCCTGGCCAGAAAGTTTCATCCGCATACTCAATCGGCCCCTGCCCTTCCCCCTGCCCCTGGAAATTCAGTCCGGAATGGTACAATTCTTAGCCCTGAGTATAGCGCTGCTGCTGACAATCCTCTGCTTTCGCCGCCGTTCGCAACCATTCGAAGCTGCTTATTTCTGGACCATACTGCTGACAGCGATCCCCTTCTATCTCCACCTCGGAGCTCAATTCACTCTGCTGTTTTTCAATCTGGCCGCCCTGGCCTTACTGACCGGCCTGGTTGAGACTTCGCACAATATGGCCTATCGCGATGAATTGACCGGCATTCCGGGACGACGTGCGCTCAATGAAGCCCTGAAGCGCCTCGGCAGACACTACTCTTTGGCGATGCTGGATATCGATCATTTCAAAAAGTTCAACGACAAACATGGCCATGATGTAGGCGATCAGGTTTTGAAGATGGTTGCAGGACGCCTGGCCAGGGTTGGTGGTGGTGGACGCACGTTTCGCTATGGCGGCGAAGAGTTTGCGGTGGTCTTCCCCGGCAGAAGGATTGAGGATGTCCTGCCGGAACTGGAAAGATTGCGCCAGAATATCGCATCGGCTGCCTTTGTCCCGCGCAGTAAGGGGCGCCCGGCAAAGAAGCCAAAAACACCGCCACGGAAAAACGCCCCGAGCAGGTCTCTCTGTGTGACCATCAGCATCGGAGCGGCAGCGCCCTCGCCTGAGCAACGATCAACAGATCAAGTGATGAGTGCCGCCGATCAGGCCCTTTATCGCGCCAAACAACAGGGGCGCAATCGGGTGTGCAGTTGACGCAATCAACTAGGCTGCTTTTTTGAGAAGATCTCGCCGCAATTGTTCGGCCGCCGTGAAATATCCACGATAACCACGCAGCAGAATAAGGCTGGTGGTCAGTGCCACGCTGCCGGTGATGACACACATGATGGCAATCTGGTACTTGACCGCCAGTATCGGAGCTGTTCCGGCAAGAATCTGCCCGGTCATCATTCCCGGCAAAAAGACCACCCCCATCGCCGCCATGGCATTGATCGCCGGAATCAAGGCCGCTCGAAATGCCGCCCTGATTGCACTGTGACAAGCCTGACGCGGGCTGGCGCCGAAACAGAGCAGGGTTTCGATCTCGGCCTGCCTGCTCGCCATCTCGCCAGCCAGACGCTCAGCCGCAAGCGCAGCTCCCGTCATGGCATTGCCGAGAATCATGCCCGTCAACGGAATCAGATAACGTGGTTCATACCAGGGGCTGAGCCCGAGCACAATATAGACCAGATAGAAGGTCCCACTGCCGCAGCCGATCAGCATGGCACTGCCGACCACCCGATAAAACTGCGGTAGCCGTTGTTCAACCCGGCTACCGACCGTCACCACCGCAAAGAAGAACATTACCAGCAATACCAGGATGATCGGCAGCGGCCGATGCAGTTCGAACAACAGATGCAATAAATAACCGGCGGTCAGCAACTGCACCACCATGCGCAACGAGGCCTTGAACAGTCCGGCTTCCCCACCAACCCGATTCAGACGCATCAGCACCAGACTGAACAGAATCAACCCGTAGACCAGCATCAGGTCAGCCAGGGAGATCGTTAACATGATCCCTCGGCATCGACAAAGTGCCGAAGTTCAGGATCTTGCGCTCGTTCGAGTTCGGCGACCCTCCCTTTTAGAGTAATCTGGCCCCGGCTTAAAAATAGAAAGTTGTCAGCGACCCGACGGACGAAGGCGATATCGTGGCTGCTGAGAATAACGGTCACCCCGGATTCAACCTGTTGCCGCAGGAGGGTGACCAACTGCTCCCGCGCCGGAGGATCGAGGCCGCTGGCCGGTTCGTCAAGCAGCAGCACCTCGGGCGTGGTCAACAGCACGCGTGCCAGAGCCAGGCGTTGTTTCTCGCCACCGGAGAGATCAGCTGCCGGCCGATCGAGTAACCGCGACGATAGTCCAACCCTTTCAAGCAAATCGTTCAGTGAGCGCTGAGTATATTCCGTTGGGGACGCTTGGCAAAAATTCTGAGGGAGCATCAGATTTTCTTTGAGACTTCCGGCAAAAACCGTCGTCTGCTGCGACATAAACGCCACCTTGCGCCGCAACTGGCGCACGGGATAGCTCGACA
>JAUXIR010000334.1 GCA_030620915.1 Geopsychrobacter sp.
ATTTCTCGCTGGCATCGCCGCAGAGGGTGATGACGTAATCGAACTCCTGGCCGTCATATTGGCTCAGATGCTCAGCACTGTTCTGCGAGATATCGATGCCGATCTCGGCCATCACCTCCACCGCCCTGGGGTTGAGTCCATGGGGTTCGGTGCCGGCCGAGAAGGCTTGAATCTGCCCGGCGAAATCATGGTTGATGATGCCGTCGGCCATCTGGCTGCGGCAGGAGTTGCCGGTGCATAAGAAGAGTACCCGTTTAACCGTCATAATCACTTCCTTTTTATCCGCAGGCTGCGGTGGGCTTTTGTCTCAGGTGATTAAATAATCATTTTTGCATAGCCGGATGGCTTGTCAAGATAAATGCCGGCCCGACTCTTGATTGCATATCCTGCAACGATAATCTACTGTTCAAGCCTAAAGAGCCCAGAAGGGTTCGTCAATCAGCAGAGTCCAAAATGGTAGAACAGGATAGGGGAGGATCATGATGGAGACAGACTTCTGGCACCGACGCTGGCAGCGTCAGGAGATCGGCTTTCACAAGGATGAAGTCCATCTTTTTCTGCCGCGCTTCTTTCCGCGGCTATGCCTGCCGGACGGGGCCAGGGTGCTGGTGCCGCTCTGCGGCAAAAGCCTTGATCTGCTCTGGCTGCGTGAACAGGGTTATCAGGTGCTCGGGGTTGAACTCAGTCAGCAGGCGGTCGAGGAGTTCTGCCAGGAGAACCGGCTGCAACCGGCGATCAGCAAGGTCGATGGCTTCCACTGTTATCAATTCGAACAGCTGAGGATTTACTGCGGCGATTTTTTCGCCCTGAGCCAGCAACAGACCGGCCCGATTGCGGCCGTTTACGACCGTGGTTCGCTGGTCGCCCTGCCGTCCAAGATGCGCCGGGATTATGTCCGCCAGCTTGCTCGATTGTTAAATACCGGCAGCCAGATGCTGTGCATCAGTTACGATTTTGACCAGCAACAGCGTCCGGGTCCGCCTTTTTCGGTGCCGCAGGCAGAGCTGAGCGAGCTGTTCGGTGACTGGTGTACGCTGGAAAAGCTCCATTCCGAATCGACCCTCGACAAGCATCAAATGCTTCAAGCGGCGGGGGTTCAGGCCCTGCAGGAAGAGGTATATCGACTCCGCGTCGCTTGATCAGCGCTTGAACCCTTGGCATGACCTAAAGAGGCTGAAGGGTCGCGTCTACACACTTCATTTTATCGAACGTGTAGACGCGGCCCCTCTTGCTGTTTTCAACCGCTGAACCAAAAAATCGACAAAAACTCGAACCTTAACCGATAAATGTCTCCGATGAGGGTAAACCGCATATACGCCGAAATCCCCCTGTTCGAACTCCTCAAGGAGGGGCACCAACTTTCCTTGGTGAATTTCTTTTTCACAACAGAACGCCGGGAATCTGGTGATCCCCATGCCGGCAAGCGCCATCGACAGTTCCATTTCAGCATTATTACAAATCACCCGCGGCTTGACCGCCACGCCAATCGGCTCGCCCTCTTTCGATATATAATCCCAGTGTGTCGGAACCTGCCGATAGGCGTAACTGATACAATCGTGCTGGGCAAGCTCTCGCGGCTGCGTCGGATAGCCGTTGCATTCTAAATAATCGGGCGAAGCGACAGTCACGATTTTTGATGGCATGATTTTGCGATTGATCAGGGCGGTGTCTTTCAAATTGCTGACCCTGATGACGACATCAAAGCCTTCGGCAACAACATCGACCAGTCTGTCATTGAAATCCACATCCAACTGAACTTCAGGATAGGTGTTGAGAAACTGGGGCAATAACTTCGTCAAATAGATCTGGCCGAAACTGACCGGCGCACTGATCTTCAACACACCCTGTGGAACATCATGTTGCGAGCTGATACTACGCTCTGCCTCTTCGGCATCGGCAACGATCTGTCGACAATACTCATAGTAGCTTTTGCCGATGTCGGTCAGACTGATGGTTCGCGTCGAGCGATTGAGAAGCCTTACTCCCAGCCTGTTTTCCAAGCGACTGACTTCCTTGCTGATATATGAGGTGGAATGACCCAGCTGCTTGGCCGCCAGGGTAAAACTACCCTTCTCCACCACCCGTACAAATACAGTCATGCCATCGAGTTTGTCCCTATTGGTGCTCATTTACGCCCTTCTTCCCCTGCCGTAAGAACCCGGCAACACGTGATTGTTAACCAATACAGCCCTCACATTACGCGCTGCATGGAAACAATCATTTGCCATCCAGGCCATTAATCCACACAGTGAAAGAGTGTACCCTGGACTCAGGTGCAAATCAACGGATGCCAAACCGAACGAGTGAGAACAGTTATGCAGAAATTATTAGTGATCAACAGCAGTCCCAACCTCTCCCAGTCCTATTCTCGAAGATTGACCCTTGCCTTCGCTGACAACTTTAAGCTGAAAGTGGCTGGCGCCGATATCGCGGTCCGCGATTTGGGTAAAACCCCGACTCCGCATCTGGATGAGACAACCATTGGAGCCTTTTTCACCCCGGCGGATCAGCATAATGCAAAACAAAAAGCCGCCGTCACCCTGTCGGACAGCCTGGTTGATGAACTGGAAGCAGCCGATGTGATTGTCATCGGCGCCCCAATGCACAACTTCAGTATTCCCTCGTCCTTAAAAACCTATTTCGATCATGTCGCCCGCGCGGGCCGAACATTTCGCTATACGCCAAACGGACCGGAAGGAATGCTGAAAGGGAAAAAAGTGTTTGTGCTGACGGCACGCGGGGGCGATTACAGCCGCATGCCGATGAGCGCCCTCGATCATCAGGAGCCTTACCTGCGAACCATTCTGGGATTTGTGGGACTGGATGATGTCGACTTCATCCATTGTCAGGGCGTGGCGATGGGCGAAGAAGC
>JAUXIR010000269.1 GCA_030620915.1 Geopsychrobacter sp.
GATATCGAACCGCAGCCGGGGATTGATTATTAGGCACGCGGTAGGGCTGTAGACGGGGGTGTGAAAGAAGCCAATCCCTATCGCCAACCGATCGGTTGGTAACCTTTATCTCGCAGACATTGATCAACGAACCTGATGTAAACCTGGGTTGGTTCCGAAGAGTCGAAAGCTCCGCTGACCAGGGTTGCTGTGGCGGCTCCGGCACCACCGATAGCTGCTCCGCGTCCAGTGCTGCCGCTCGAAGAAATCGCGCCGACGACGGCCCCGGTGGTCGCTCCGATAGCTCCGGCCTTGGCCGTATTTTTAGCAAGATCCCCTCCCTTCCCTGAGTTGGCCCCACTCGCCTGGGCGGCTTGCATACAGCCATCGATATCCGCATCCGCCTGTTGCTGCCCGACCAAATTCAGGTGGAAATTGGGATAGAGAACCGGTTTTTTCGAGCTGGCACAACCGGTAATAGACAGAGTTGCGAATAGCACCAGTATGCTAAGAGTTGTTTTCATTGTTGTCCTCGTGAAGGGTGATCCTCAGTCAGGGAGATGTTTCCCTCGAACCGAGCCATTGTATCCCACACTGGCACCAGAACAAAGAATCGATTAGTGCCATTTGGTCTCACATGTCTACTTCAAACTGCTCAGACCCACAAAACTTCCATTGTTGTCCTCAGCCAAGCGGCGCATAAGTGCGGCGAAGCGGGCGGCGTTCTGCCCTGCGCCGGGTTGGGCCAGGAGGACGGGGAAGCCGACAGTGTGGATTCGCACCCGGCTGCTCTTGCCGCCTGACGCATTTTTCTGTCGGACCGTATCGACCACGTTCTGCATGCGGCCGCCAGAGAAATCATCGCCGAAGACGTAGAGGCTGATTCGCTTGTCCGGGGCGGAGAAGCGCTGGATCGCTTTGGTAACTCCTTCGACCGGGCTGGAGTTGGAAAAAGGCGCCCAGGAGGAGAGCCGCTCAAGAATCGCACGGCGACGGGCCGTAGAATCTGGGATCCAGCGGCCAGCGTACTGGGAGAACATGTAGTCGCCCATATCGTTGAGCACCTGCACCCCCTTGACCCGGGGATAGATGTCGAGGATCTCCTTCATCTTTCGGCGCACCAGCGGCCAGGCGAAGCGCTGCATACTGCCCGAAGTGTCGATGACAAAGATGATGTATTCGCTGTCCACCGGTATGCCGCCGATCACCGCGTCCTCTTTGGGGCGCTGGTAATCAGTGAGGAGCTGACGCATTTCGTCGCTCAATTCCTGCTTGGCGCTCTGCAGTTCATCTTCGATCAGGCTTTGCGCCGCGGATGCCGTGCTGGCGAGGTGGTATTGCCCCTCTATGTTGGTCAAGGCCCCTTGCAACCGGGCCAGCTTTTCTCTGTTCTCGGAGAGTTGTTCCTGCTTGGCGATCAGGTGTCGGTTGAGGATCTGGGTTTCACCACGAATCTCGTGGAGCTCCTCTTCTAAATGCACGACCAGGCCGGAAAGATCGACACTGGTCTGCTCGATCACCCGGGGCTCGGAGATCTTCGAGATGACCAGTAGCAGGATGATGGCCCCAAAGCCGCAGGAGATCACGTCGAGGAAGGAGAGGTTGAAAACCTCAGTCTGGCGACGGCGAATTCTCATGGCCAATCCCTCGTTGGTGTGAGGAAGGATCCACCCGTCTCGAGTGCGAGTTTCCAGAAAGAGACGGCGGCCATAGGGTCGCCTTCCATCGGGAACAGGATGGTGTTAACCGGCACAGCTCTTGGCAGGGCACCGGTCGCCTGGTGGAACAGACTCAAGCGCTCGCCGCCGGAGATGGTGTTCTGTGAGGACTTTCTTTTGCCTTGAGTCGGCAGTCCGTCGGTGAGCAGCAGGATGTTGTCCGGGCGTGGTTTCATGCTGGCAGCAGCCGAAAAGGCATTGTAGAGGCTGGTGCCGCCCTGGGGAACTGTTTGCTTCAGCGCTGCCAGCATCCGGTTGATATTTTTGTTGTCAGACGTCGCAATCCACTTTCCCTTCAGATCTGCCACCATCGGGGCGGCGCTGGTATTGAACGTGTAGATCTGCAAGGCGCTGTCAACGGGCAGATTGGCAGTCAGCCACTCGACGGTTCTGATGGTGCGCTTCCATTTGGGCGAGGCGCGTTTGGTCCGGTCATCGAGATTGCGGCGGATGATGATGTTGACGATGGTTTCATCGAGCATGCTGGCCGAGGCGTCGACCAGTAGCAGAACCCTTTTGCCGCCGAGGCGCAGACCAGTGAGGTACTGCCGGTCGCCCTGGCCGATGAACTCACGGACCTGGGCTCCACGTGCCAGTTCCGTCTGTTGTTCCGCGCCGATCCGACGACTCTCTTCATCCAGATTGAGGAGGTCCGATTGCAGTGCGTTGATATGTTTCCTGGAGGCCTGACTCTTGCCGCTTATTGTGGCCAGTTCGACCTTGGCCTGCTCGATGCTGGCGAGCACCTGCCGTGACAGCCCCTCGGTCTTGACGATCTCCTCCTCGGCCTGGACCATGCTGTTCTGCAGGCTGACCAAGTGCTCCTTGCCGACCTTGACCTCACGTTCGATCCGCATCACCTCACTGCGTAGATCGCTGACGATCTCACGTCGGGTGGCGACCATGTCACCGTTAAGCAGCATCACCAGCAGGACGACCGCACCGAAACCGCAACACATGACGTCGAGGAATGACAGGTTGAACTGTGATGTACTACGTCGACGTGGGGGCACGCAAGAGACCTCTGTTTATGGTGCGGGGTTGATCCGCAGTTTGTTGATCAGGTTCCGTTGACAGTAGGCGCCGGCATCGTGGATCAACCGCTCCTGGCGGTGCTGGAGTTGATGAATGAAGAACATCATCACGATGCTTAAGACCAGGGCGATAAAGGTGGAGTTGAACGCGACACCGAGGTTTTGGGTGACACCGCTGATATCCCCTTCGACGGCACGATGGGCCTGGGAGAGTGCGGCACCGATACCGCGAACGGTGCCGATGAAACCGACCGAGGGAATTGCCCAGGCGACATAGCGGATGGTGGAGAGTTCCGAATCGAGCCGGTCGCCCTGGGTCTCGCAAGTCTCACGCACTGCCGTGGCGGCATCCTGAATGTTGCGGGTTGCAGAGAACCGCTGGATCGCGTTCAGCAGGGCTGATGGCAACAGGAACTCGCGAGTCTCATTCGGGATCTCTTGCAGGCGGCCCATCAGCTCCCGTGTATCTTCCGGGCCGATCGGCATGTTCCCCGGCAGTTGCAGAAGATCTTCGTCCAGCTGGCTCTGTTGACGCCAGATCGCGACACCCTTGTAGACGAGGATCGCCAGGGCCCAGAAGAAGAGGATCAGGCAGGCTTCCTGCTCGAAATCACGGATCACGACGTAGAAACTCTGCTCCTGGACCGCGTCCGGCTGCTCTACCAGCCGAGCTTGTTCCATCACCAGGAAGGCCTCCGCCTTGGGCCGGATCAGGGAGACATAGGCTCCATGGACGATGATGAAGACCAACAGCAGGCTGAAAACCTGGTAGACCATCTCGGTAGGGAAGTTTTTTCTGCGCATAAGACGACCTCATTCAGATATCGGTTGGAAACGGGACCGTAC
>JAUXIR010000019.1 GCA_030620915.1 Geopsychrobacter sp.
ACCAGCGGAAACTAAGGTTTCCACCAGCTATTACCTCATTGTTTTTAGCAGGTTAGCTGAGACACCAACAATTTATGGAAACCATGGCTTCCATTCTTCAACTCATCCTCGGCCGGTTTCTTCCCCAAAGTCGGATCAATTTCCCACCTTTGCAAAGTTTTTTATCCGCCTTAACCCTTCGGCCCGTAGCAAAAAGACACCTGAATACAGCGTTCTATAACTCCATCTCAGTAAATACCATTTGTCGATCGATACTTTTCCGGTTCATCTCCTGAAACATGGCAAGACCGTTGCTATGTACTCCTACAGCAAAACACTGTTTGCAATATCACCTCAGGAGGAACATCGATGGAGATCGTTGAGCGGAACTACGGCTCTGAACATGAGCAGGTCGTCTTCTGTCATGACGCAGCATCAGGGTTAAGGGCGTTTGTGGCCATTCACAACACCAGCCGGGGCGCAGCCCTTGGCGGTTGTCGCATGTGGTCTTACGCCTCAGAGGATGAGGCCCTGCAAGACGTGCTGCGACTTTCACGCGGCATGACCTACAAGTCGGCCATGGCCGGGCTCGATCTGGGTGGCGGGAAATCGGTGATCATCGGCAACCCGCATTCCGACAAGAGTGAGCAAATGCTACGCGCCATGGGACGCTTCCTGAACCATCTGCAAGGGCAGTATATCGCTGCCGAAGACTCGGGGACCAGCGTTGCCGATCTCAAGATCATGGCTAAAGAGACCCCATACGTGAGCGGAATCACGCAAAAACCCTCACTCAACGGTGAGTTACGCAGTGGCGACCCCTCCCCCAGCACCGCCTACGGCACTTTTCAGGGGTTGCGGGCCGCGGTCAAACATCGACTGCAGCGCGACGATCTTGAGGGTCTGCGGATCGCAGTACAGGGGCTGGGCAACGTCGGCTACCGCCTCGCCGAGCATCTGGCACAGGCCGGGGCCAAACTCTGGGTCTGCGATATCAACCCGCCGCAGGTTCGAACCGCCGTCGAGAAACTGGGGGCGACGGCGGTCTCTCCCGAGGAGATCTTTGTCCAACCGGTCGATGTCTTTGCCCCCTGCGCTCTCGGCGCGGTACTCAATGACCGCAGCATCCCGCAGCTTAAGGTCAGCATCGTGGCCGGTGCGGCCAACAACCAGCTGGCCGAGGAGCGTCACGGGCTGGAATTGCTGCAGCGTGGCATCCTCTACGCTCCCGACTATGTCATCAACGCCGGCGGCATCATCGATATCGCCTGCGAGCGACAGGGCCTCAACGACCAGCATCTCAATCAACGGCTGACCGGAATCTACCAGACCCTGCTCGATCTCTTTACCCGTTCCGAGCGCGAACGACAGCCGACCAACATCGTTGCCAACCTGATGGCCGAGGAACGCTTCACCGTCCATTAAATTGCAGTCACCCCATAGGAGAAAAACGTGTCTACTGAACTGCGCGTCAAGACAACCGAAGAGAACAGCGTCCCGCACGGCCTCTGGTCATCACGCATGGTATTTATCCTGGCCGCAACCGGCTCAGCCGTCGGCCTGGGTAATATCTGGAAATTCCCTTACATCACCGGCGAGAACGGTGGCGGAGCCTTTGTTCTGGTCTACCTGCTTTGCGTGGCGGCCATCGGCATTCCGATCATGATGGGCGAACTGCTTATCGGTCGCAAAGGACGCAAGAGCCCGATCAACAGCATGCGGCTACTGGCCAGGGCTGAGGGCAAGTCATCCGGCTGGAGCCTGCTCGGCTGGGGCGGGGTCATCGCCTCCTTCGTCATCCTCTCCTTCTACTCTGTCATCGGCGGCTGGGCCACCACCTATGTCGGTTATTCGCTCAGCGGCAGCTTCAGCGGCGCCTCGGCTGAAACGGTCGAGGCGCTCTTCTCCGACCTGCTCGGCAGCCCCTGGAAATTGACCCTCTGGCATACCGTCTTCATGGGCCTGACCACGCTGGTGGTCGCCAGAGGGGTCCGCGCCGGGCTCGAAAAAGCGGTTAAATTTCTGATGCCGGCGCTGTTTGTTCTGCTCCTGGTCCTGGTCGGCTTTGCCATGACCACCGGTCATTTCGGTGCCGGGCTGGAGTTTCTCTTCACCCCGGATTTCTCCAAGCTGACCACTGCCGGCGTCCTGACCGCCATGGGCCATGCCTTCTTCACCCTCAGCCTGGGGATGGGGGTCATGATCGCCTACGGCTCATACCTGCCTGAAAACGTCTCCATCGTCAAAACCTCGATCATCATTTCGCTGCTCGATACGGTTGTCGCACTGCTGGCCGGGATGGCCATCTTCCCGCTGGTCTTTGCCAATGGCATGGAGCCGGGCGCCGGTCCCGGACTGATTTTTAAGACCCTGCCGCTGGCCTTCGGTCAGATCCCCGGTGGTATCATCTTCGGCACCCTCTTCTTCGTCCTGCTGGTCTTTGCCGCCCTGACCTCTTCGATCTCTCTGCTGGAACCGGCGGTTGAATGGCTGGAAGAACACCGTGGCATCAACCGAAAACTCTCGGCGCTGGTGACCGGCGGCGCACTCTGGTTGTTGGGACTGGTCTCGGTGTTCTCCTTTAATATCTGGTCCGATGTCGCCCCACTGGGGATGTTCGAGGCCTTTGCCGGCAAAACCCCTTTCGACCTGCTCGACTACCTGACCGCCAGCATCATGCTGCCGCTCGGCGGTCTGTTGGTTGCGCTCTTTACCGGCTGGGCCATGTCGAAGGAGTCGGCCCGCGAAGCGTTGAATATGTCTGAGGGTCCCGGCTTCGATATCTGGCGCCTGTTGGTGCGCTACCTTGCACCGATCGGGGTGACCATCGTCTTCTTCTATAATCTGGGCTGATCGGTCGGATGAAAAAGAAAAAGAATACCGGGTATAATTCAGGCAGGTTTTCGGTTCGAACCTGCGGTCGAAGTGGAGCACATATGGGTCAACAAGAGTCAATACCCTCTACAGCTACAGATTTATGTGAGGCGGATTTGCCGAGTGATATCTCTTTCCCGTTGGAGATTCGCCTGCACGGTCGTGGTGGCCAGGGCGGTGTGACCTGCGCCAAGCTGATCGCCGCGATCTATGCCCAGATGGGCTTGAACGTGCAGACGTTTGGCGATTACGGGGCCGAACGTTCCGGTGCTCCGATCCGCGCGTTTACCCGGGTCGATCGCGATCCGATCAAAAACCGCAACAAGGTCTACCGGCCGGATCACCTGTTAGTGCTTGACGCGGCCCTGCTTGGCCCCCCGGTGCTCGACGGTGTCGCCGCGGGTGCGGTGATTCTGATCAACAGTGCCGAGCGGGTGGAGAAGTATGTCGAGCCGTTCGCCGATTACCGCTTCGGCATCATCGACGCCACCGGGATCGCCCGCGAGCATGGCATCGGCACCAGCAGCGTGGTTATCATCAACACCACCCTGGTCGGAGCCTACGCCAAGCTGCTCGGTCTGCCGCTTGAGGTGCTTGAGGATGTCTATACCAAAATGGGGCTCTCCGAGGACCTGCAGGCAGCCAAAGAGGCCTATCTGAAGGTACGTATCTGTCCGGCTGACACCACTGTAAGCGGGCTGGCCGTTGGAGGGGAACTGGCAACCAGCCTGCCGCCGGTTAAACCGCAGACCGAGCATTCAGAGGATATTCCAACCAAGCTAAAAACCGGCAACTGGAGCACCCAGCTGCCCGGGTATGAAGATTATCTCGCCCCCTGCAATCATGCCTGTCCGGCAGGCAACGACGTGGTCGGCTTCATTCAAGCGCTCAAAACCTCCGGAGCAGATGCTGCGGCTGAGGTTCTGCTCCGCACCCAGGCTCTGCCTTCGGTCTGCGGACGGGTTTGTCCCGCCCCCTGTATGCACGAATGCAATCGCAAACAAATGGACGGGGCGGTCAATAATCGCAGTCTGGAGCGCTGGATCTCGGACCATTCCAGATTCCGCTTACAGGTGGAGAAGCCAGAAAAGGTCCTTTCGCTGGCGGTGGTCGGCGGCGGCCCCGCAGGCCTGAGCGCGGCCTATCAGCTGGCTCTCCGCGGCCATCGGGTGTGTATCTTCGAAAAAGCAGAAAAACTCGGTGGCGTCCTGCGTTACGGCATCCCGGTCTACCGCCTGCCGGAAGAGGCGTTGGAGCGCGACCTTGAGCGCATCCTCTCGCTGGGAATCCGCAGCCAGTGCGATCACCCGGTTGACCAGGCAGAAATGGAGCGCCTGCACCGGCAGTATGATGCGGTCATCGTCAGCAAAGGCTTCAGCGACGCCTATACCCTCGCCGCCGCCGGGGAGACTCTCGACGGCATCGAGCAGGGGCTCGATTTTCTGGCCCGCAGTCGCGAGGCTGGGTCAGAAGCAAGACTCTCCGGCGATGTCGTTGTCATCGGCGGCGGCAATACCGCTATCGACTGTGCTCGCAGCGCCCTGCGTAGCGGAGCCTCCTCGGTCAAGCTGGTCTATCGCCGCAGTCGGGATGAAATGCCCGCCATCGATGAAGAGATCGAAGACGCCATGCGCGAAGGGGTGCAGCTGCTTGCCTTGCGCCAGCCGGTTGCCTTTCGCGGTGTCGGCCAGGTGGCCGGAATTGTATTGGCCGAGGTCGAGCTGGGCGAAGCCGATGCCGATGGTAGGCGGCGACCGCTGGTGACCGAGCGCACCACCGAGTTGAACTGCTCAACGGTCTTGCTGGCCCTGGGCCAGGAGAACGAATTGGGCCTGCTGCCGGAGGCCTGGCAGGTGCGTAATGCCAGAGTCTGGTGCGCTGAAGACCCGCTCAATATCTGGCTGACTGGCGATTGTTCAACCGCTGAGGGGACCGTGACCCACGCCATCGGCAACGGCCGGCTGACCGCTATGGTTGCCCTGGCCGCCCTGGCCAATACTTCCACTGTCGCAAGCCTGAGCGGAACCGAATCGACGCCGACACAGCTACAACAGGGTTCGTTGGTGGCGCCGGCTCAGGTGCGTTTCTCGCACTTTCCGATCCTTGCACCGCATCAGGATCGACATCAGGCGCTCGAAAATTACCGAAACAGCTTCGAGGAGGTCAATCTTGGTCTCTCCGGACAGGAGGAGGCGGAGCGCTGTTTCTCCTGTGGCCGCTGCACCCAGTGCGATACCTGTCTGGTCTATTGTCCCGACGGGGTTATCTCCCGCAGCGATGACGGCTACCGGATCGATGAGGAGTATTGCAAAGGCTGTGGTATCTGCGTGGCGGAATGTCCGCGGCGAGCCATGGATTTGAACGATAAAGGATTAAGCGATGGCTGTTGAATTGATCAGTGCCAACCATGCCGCAGCCCTGGCGGCGACCCTGGCAGGCCGGGCAAACCGTACGGCCAGAGGTTTCTGCAGTGGGGTTTACCCGATCACCCCGTCAACCGAATGCATGGAGTATCTGTGCGGCCAGGAGATCGAGAAAGGCAAGGTGGTCCGGGCGGACAGCGAGCATAACGCCATGGGGATCTGTATCGGCGCATCTGCGTCCGGCGCCCGCTCCTTCACCACCACCTGTTCCAACGGTTTGGCCTATATGATCGAAAACTGCGTGGCGGCGGCCGGCTATCGACTGCCGATTGTGATGTCGATCGCCAACCGGACCCTGGGTCCACCCTGGAACATCTGGGCGGATCACGGTGATTCGCTGCTGATGAGAGATCTGGGCTGGCTGCAGTTCTATTCGGCTGATATTCAGCAGGTTTTCGATACGGTGCTCTGTGCCTTCAGGCTGGCCGAGGATCCGCGCGTGATGATGCCCGCCCTCTGCTGCATGGATGGCTTTATCCTATCGCACACCATGGCACAGGTTGAGGTCCCTTCCCAGGAGCAGGTCGATCGTTGTCTGCCCCCGACCGATATTCCGCACCGCCTGGACAAGAGTGCCCATACCCTTGGCCAGATGGAGACTCCGCATCAGTCGGTGGTGCATCGCGCCCAGCATCATCAGGCGATGCTGAACGCACGGCAGGTTTATGCCGAGGTTCAGGACTCTTTCGAAGAGATTTTCGGAAGGCGACCAGCCGATCCGCTGGTCAGTTACCGCACCGAAGACGCCGAAACCCTGATTGTCTCCATGGGAACCCTGGGGGTAACCGCCGAACGGGTGGTCGATCTACTGCGTGAGCAGGGACAGTCGGTCGGTTCGGTGCGGGTGCGGATGTTCCGCCCGATGCTGGATGAAGAGCTGCGCAAAATATTTGCCGGCAAGAAACGGATCGCGGTTTTGGACCGCGATATCAGCATCGGTTTCGGCGGCGTGCTCTGGGGGGAAGTACGCGGCTTCGCCGATCCTTCAGCCATTGTTCAGAATTACATGGTTGGCGTAGCGGGGGGCGACGTGCGCCCCGAGCATATGATCAATCTGCTCGCCGAGCTGGAACAGGCGAACGAGTCTGGCGCGCCTAGAATCGTGGAGGTCGCATGATGAACGAACCCGCCTTAAATGGCATGGCTCATACCGAACAGGACCGCAGTGAACCGCTCTTACGAGCCGGCAACAGCAACTGCGGCGGCTGTGGCATGTCGAACCTGATGCAGATGCTCAGACGGGCCGCCGCTGAGCGTGAGCTGAAGCTCGTCATCCCGGCCTGCTGTGCCGCGGTGACCGGCGGCAGTTTCCCGGAAAGCGCCTTCAGTATCCCGACAATCATGTCGACCTTTGCCTCTGCCGCTTCGGTGGCCAACGGGGATGCCTCTGTGGCGCAATTAAACGGTGAAGAGACGCGGGTAATCTGCCTGGCGGGTGATGGCGGAACCTATGACATCGGCATGGGCACCCTCTCCGCGGCCGCCGAGCGCAACGAAGATATCCTCTATATCTGTTACGATAACGAAATTTACGGCAACACCGGCGGTCAGCGCTCCTCGGCGACGCCCGCCGGGGCCGCAACAACCAGTACCCTGCACGGCAAACAGGAGACCAAAAAAGATATCCTCGGGATCATGGCGGCCCACCGCATCCCTTATGCGGCGTCGATCTCCCTGGCACATATTGACGATACCCTGCGCAAACTCCAGTTCGCTCTCGATGCCAGGGGGTTCAGGTTTCTGCACGTTCTTTCCCCCTGCCCGACCGGCTGGAAGTCGGAACCGGCGATGGGGATCGAATTGGTCCGTCTCGCGGTTCGCTCCGGGCTGTTCCCGGTTTTCGAGGTGTTCGACGGCGAGCGTTATGTGCTCAATGTCGAACCGGAATTTTCCGGCGAGGCGTTGATGATGTATCTCTCCCTGCAACGTCGCTTCCGCAACACCGGGGTCACCGAAGAGAGTTTGCGACCGAGTATCGAGCGTTACTGGAACTATCTGCGCTTGATGAGCGGGCGGATTGTGCCGGCCAGACGTAATGTTTAATTTGCGGATTTACAACCCGAAAGAAGGTTAGCCACCAAGACACCAAGAGCATCAAAACTACGCAAAGGCGGCCCATAAACCTTGAGACCTTGTCAGAAGATCTGACTTGTTCTTTCCTTCCGAAGTCATTTCGGACACCGCATGAAAGTTTTAAGGATTCCTTTGTGTCTTGGTGGCTGGCAAGCCTTTGTATTGTATTATAGGTCCGTTAATTTAAGACAAGAGAGGGAAACTATGCGCAAGTATGTTGGTGAACGTGTTCAGAAATTACGCGAGGCCCAGGGGCTATCCCAGCAGGAGGTCTGTAAGCTGGCCGGGCTGGAATTATCACAGCTGCAGGCCTATGAGGAGGGGTCCGCCGTTCCTTCGGTGGGCGTGGTGATCAATCTTTCGCGGATTCTTGGCTCTAAGTTCGAAGGACTCCTGCATGGCGGCGGAACGGTTTCGGATACCTTAACCATCTGTCGATCAGGAGAATCCTACGGTGGACAGCAGGGGAATACCGAACAGGGCTATACCTACGGCACCCTGACTCGCCCGGGCACTGTCGGCCACGTCATGGAGCCTTTCATGTTGATATTTGACCCCCAGGCCCCGAAAGGAGAGCCGATTGCCCACGACGGCCAGGAATTCGTGTTTGTGGTCGAGGGTGCCGTCGAGCTGTTTTACGACGGCAAAAGCTACCGGCTCAAAAAGGGCGACAGCGCCTATCTGGACGCCTCCCTCAGCCACCGGTTTCACGGCCTGGGAGACAGCCCGGCGCAGATCCTGGCCGTGGTCAGCTCCTGATACTGATTGTTTTTTTTTTGCGGACGCCACATAGAAGAGCGCGTGGCCATTTATTAACAGGGCTCTGCCCTGCCCCCCTTAAGTGTCATCTGTGGCAGGTCAAGTGCCTGCCACAGATGACACTTAACACTGTACCGATTTAACCTCCAGAAACTCCTCGAAGCCAAATTCGCCCAATTCACGCCCGTAACCCGATTGTTTGAAGCCGCCGAAGGGTGCCAGCAAATTAAAGGCGCCACCATTGATGTCGACCTGGCCTGTTCGCATCTGCTTGGCAACCTTCATCGCGCGCGCATTATCGCCAGACCAGACCGCACCACCCAGACCATAGTTAGAATCGTTGGCCATCCGGATCGCCTCGACTTCGGTTCGATAGCTCATTATCGCCAGCACCGGACCGAATATTTCACGCTGTGCGACGGTCATATCTGCTGTCACCCTGCCCAAGATGGTCGGCTGCACAAAATAGCCCTGTTCCAGCTCATTTGGGGCCTCAGGGCCGCCGCACAACAGCTCGGCCCCCTCTTCCAAACCGGTTCGTATGGATTTACGCACCCGTGCTCTCTGCTCCGCGCTGACCAGCGGACCGAGTCTGGTATCGGCCGCCAGCGGATCGCCTAATTTGAATGACGCACAGAGCTCAACAGACATCTGTGCTACCTCGGCATAGAGCTCTTCAGGCACCAGCATGCGCGTCAGGGCATTACAGGTCTGACCGGAATTCAAGAAACAGCCGTTTAATGTTCCCTTGACCGCCCTGGCCAGATCGGCATCGTCCAGGATCAGGCTCGCAGACTTGCCGCCCAACTCCAAGGTGACGCGTTTTAGCGACTCGGCTGCCAGCGCGGCGACTCTCTTGCCCGCTTCGACCGACCCGGTGAAAGAGACCATATCGACCTCCGCGTGGCGCACCAGTGCTTCACCAATCCGGGCGCCATCACCCGTCACCAGATTGAAAACTCCAGCGGGAAAACCCGCTTCGTCGATGATCTCGGCCAGCAGAAATGCGGTGAGCGGCGCCACTTCGCTCGGCTTGAGAACCACCGTGCAACCCGCCAGCAAGGCCGGAGCAACCTTGGCGACAACCTGATGCAAGGGATAATTCCAAGGCGTTATGCAGGCGACAACACCGACCGGCTCCTTAAATATGGTCGAATTAGAGAGGGTCGTTTCAAACGGATAGGAGCTGGCCAATTGACAGCAGCTCTCAAGCACCACAGGCGGTAGGAAGGCCTGGATCCGCTTGGCCATCTTCAACGGCATGCCAACCTCTGCGGTGATCAATCCGGCAATTTCATCCTGACGTGCCAGCAACCCCTGATGCACCCTTTCAAGCAGCTGCACCCTCTTCTCGACCGGCGTGTTGGCCCAGCCTGAAAACGCGCTCCTTGCTGCGGTTGCTGCCCTTTCGACATCATCAGACGACCCGGCAGGGATTTTGGCCATGCATGTTTCGGTGTACGGATTCACGACTTCAATCGTGCCATTGCCCGCAGAGGAAACCCATTCGCCGTTGATGTATAACTGATTTCTATCGATCATTTCGCCCCACCCTTCTATTCGTTTTCAGCAATGTCAGAGTCTATTCTGATCATCTGACCATCTGACTAACTATTATCAGTTTGGCCAGTATATCCAATACTCGCGATCTTGCAGGGTTGAGTATTTTGTCGTCGGAACCATCCGTTCGATCCGGGTTCTGTTTTGATGATACTTACCCCGTTATAGTGGTAAAATATATCCAGGGAGGTGGATACACCTCTCCTCTTAGCCTTGGGGACATTCCCTCCTGCTCTCCAGGGCATTTTTTATGAAACAGGATCAGATTCATCTGATCCTACTTCCCTATGGGTCACCTACCTTACTGAATCCTTTCTGCCGTTGATCTGGCCCGAAATAGCGTTGTTTTTTTTTCGGTTGGGTTGTGGGGGATGGTGGCACCGCTGCTATAATTAGAGATACAAAGCAGAGATACAAAGCCATGTCAGATGAAAGGGGGCCGCTATGCGAAAAGATGTCAGAAAGTTCGGAACCAGCGACAAACGGGGGCGCAGCAGCACCAATGCCGATCCCTTTCTGCCTCACGAAGGAACGAAGGAAGGATCGCTCTGTACCAGTTGCAACGCCGGCTACCATCAGAAACGTTGGACTACCGATGTAGATATCTGCCGCCAACTGCAAGCTCAATCAGCACCGCACCGGGTGATCTGTCCGGCCTGCCAGAAAATTGCCGCCAACTACCCCGAAGGGATCGTTACCCTGACAGGCAGTTATCTCTGGGAACATGAAGCGGAAATTCAGCAGATTCTAAAAAATGAGGAAAGCAAGGCCTTTGCCAGGAACCCACAGGAGCGGATTATCCGCATGACCAAAGGGGATGGCAGATTGATCATCGAGACCACCGAGGAAAAATTGGCCGAACACCTTGGACGGGTGCTGCACCGGTCACACCGGGGTGAGCTGAAGATCAACTGGACCGGAAATCCGGAAATCTGCCGGGTCAGTTGGGAGCGGATGCTCTAACGGCAGATAGGTTGCCGTCTCTGATGCCAGTGGAGCCCGCCATGAACTGTTTTCGCTTGCTGGAACACACTGCCGACATGGGGATCGAGGCCGAAGGCGATAGCTTGGCGGCCCTGTTTCGGCAGACCGCACTGGGGCTGCGGCAGATCATTACCGCCTGCACCGATATCCAGTCCCGCCAGGAGATTCCGGTTGAGGTGCAGGCGCTGGACCGGGAAGAGCTGCTGGTCAACTGGTTGACTGAGCTGCTCTTTCTGCTCGAAACACGCCAGCTGCTGGCGGTGGAGTTTGTCATCGACAGTATCAGCGACTGCCGGCTGCGAGCGCGGGTGCAGGGGGAGGTTTTCGATGCCGGACGCCATTTTCTGGAGCGGGAGATCAAGGCGGTGACCTACCATCAAATCAGGGTGGAGCAGGTCGCCGGCGGTTGGCGGGCGCAGGTTTTTGTCGATCTCTAAATCGAAATTTCGGGAAAGGAAGTACGCGATGAGTGTCAAGGTCGAGCAGATCGATGACTGCCGCTGGCGGATCCCGCGTGAGGGAGCGATGCGCACCGATGGATTGGTGTTTGCCAGTCCGAAGATGATGGCGGCGCTGCAGAAGGAGAAGTCGCAGGCCTTGGAGCAGGTGCGCAATGTTGCCACCCTGCCCGGCATCGTCGGGCCTTCCATCGCGATGCCCGATATCCACTGGGGCTATGGTTTCCCCATCGGCGGGGTGGCGGCTTTCGATGCGCAGGAAGGAGTGGTCTCCCCGGGCGGGGTCGGTTACGACATCAACTGCGGGGTACGGCTGCTGCGGACCGAACTGACCGTCGACGAGGTGCGTCCGCGGATCGAAAAACTGGCCGATGAGCTGTTCCGCAACGTCCCCTCGGGGGTCGGTTCCCACCGCCGAGATCTGAAGTTGAGCCTCGCCGAGGAGCGCAAGGTCCTCACCAGGGGGGCGCGCTGGGCGGTGGAGAACGGTTTCGGTAGCGCCGAGGATCTGCAGCATATCGAGGAGAACGGCAGGATCGACGGCGCCGATCCGCAGGTCATCTCCGATCGGGCGCTGGAGCGGGGACGCAACCAACTCGGGACGCTGGGTTCCGGCAACCACTTTCTCGAGGTTGACCTGGTGGAGGAGATCGGCGATGAGCAGGCGGCCAAGGTATTGGGCCTGTTCCCCGGCCAGGTGACGATTTCCATCCACACCGGCAGTCGCGGGCTCGGCTATCAGGT